>CAYSNA010000151.1:1331-11576 GCA_964432185.1 uncultured Cytophagia bacterium | reverse complement strand
AACATTGGCTCAGCGCCGTTGGACCCTATATCGACATTATATTATTTGGTGACGATCTCGGCAGTCAAACCGGGCCAATGATTTCGGTCGACATGTACCGCGAGTTGTATAAACCGTTTCACCAAAAATTATGGACCCGCGCCAAAGAGCTGGTGGATGTCAAAGTGCTGCTGCACTCCTGCGGCGCCATTGAGCCGTACATTGAAGACTTTATTGACGCCGGGCTCGATGCGGTCAATCCGGTGCAAATCAGTTGCACCGGCATGGATGCAAAAACCCTGAAAGAAAAATACGGCGGGCGATTCACGCTCTGGGGCGGCGGCTGCGATACGCAATCCATTTTACCCAATGCCACACCGGATGAGATCAAAAAGCACGTCCGCCAACAAATTGATATTCTGGCGCCCGGCGGTGATTTTGTTTTTCAGCAGGTGCATAACATTATGGCGAATGTGTCGCCGGAGAATATTGTCGCCATGTTTGAGGCGGTCAAAAACAAGTAATGAATTTCCGGCACATGAACAAGCCCGCGAAATGCATGGAATCGCGCGAAAATATAATGTCAAAATCCACGTTTTTCCACATATTCCGTGGGCCATGATTTGATTTCGACTAGAGGTTTGCTTTGAAAATCCATCTACCGTTTAATTGTTTTATTGCAAAGGAGCTACAATGAAAAAATTAATCTCGTTTCTTGTTTTGTCAGTTTTATTGGTCGGTTGCGCCAAAGAGTCCGAATGGAACCTGGTCTGGTCCGATGAATTTGAAAATGACGGTCAACCCGATATAACCAAATGGACATTTGAAGAAGGTTATGTCCGCAACCGCGAACTGCAATATTACACTGCGGGACGCCTGGAAAATGCGCGAGTGGAGGACGGCATGCTGGTCATTGAAACGCGCAAGGATGACTTTGAAGAGCACCCCATCACCTCGGCGAGCCTGACTACTGAAGGCAAGCAATCGTGGATCTATGGTCGAATCGAAGTGAAAGCCAAACTTCCTACCGGACTCGGCACCTGGCCGGCGATCTGGATGCTCGGCGTCAATCGTCGCGAGGTTGGCTGGCCGACATGCGGTGAGATCGATATCATGGAAAATGTCGGGTATGATCCGGACATCATTCACGCGAATATTCATACAAAAGCCTACAATCATGTCAAGGGCACAAACAAGGGCGATAAAATACAGGCACTGGCGCCGTACGACACCTTCCATGTCTATGCCATTGAATGGTACAAAGACCGCATCGATTTTTATCTCGATGACACCAAGTATTTCACTTTTGAAAACGAAGGCACGGGCAATGACGCCTGGCCGTTTGACAAACCGCATTATTTAATTCTCAACACCGCGTTTGGCGGCTCGTGGGGAGGAACCAATGGCGTGGATGAATCGATTCTGCCGGTAAAATATTATATCGATTACGTGCGAGTGTATCAGAAATAGAATCACCTGAATTCTGACAGGGCCTCGAGCCCTGTCAGAGTTAGTCCAACAAGAGTTCAAAATTGAGGCCCCCATGAAAACATTCATTTTTATCTCAACACTTGTTATTTTGCTTTCACTCACCTTGTCAACAGCCTCGGAAAAGGAACCACCAATGCAAACCGTGAAAAGCGTCGATCTTGAAAAATATGTGGGATTGTGGTACGAAATCGCCAAAATCCCCAATACATTCCAAAAGCAGTGCATTGGCGGGACAACCGCAGAATACACGCTTTTGGACAATGGAAAAGTTCAAGTCGTGAATCGTTGTCGCGAAGCGGATGGAAAAATGGACGGCGCTAAAGGAACGGCGCGCGTCGTCGACAAAGAAACCAACGCCAAACTGCAGGTTAGTTTTGTGCGATTTTTCGGCAGGAACTGGTTTTGGGGCGATTACTGGATCATCGGTTTGGATGCCGATTACCAATGGGCTATCGTCGGCCATCCGAACCGTAAATACGGCTGGATTTTGGCGCGCAGTCCCGAAATGGAAAAGGAGGCTCTCACCGAATGCCGCCGCCTTCTGCGCGAACAAGGGTATGATCCGGACGAGTTTGTCGAGACAGTTCACTAAAAGCGCGCACTGGCTGGTCACCCGTTGTCGGGTCGCCATCCCAAAGCGCCGTTTAGCTTACGCGATGAGCAGCACTTCCGTTTGCGGATGAGATAAATATTCGGCGCCGGTGTCGGTCACTACGACCATTTCTTCAATGGTCACAACGCCGCGATCTTTTACAGTCAATCGTGGTTCGATGGTAAAAACCATGTTCGCTTCCAAAGGATGAAACGGCTTTTGCGCGTATTTTTCCCACGTCGGGCCGAGCAGCGCCGTGCCGTCGTGGGAAAATCGCCCAACCTGATGACCGAGGCCGTGCGGAAAGTCGTCATATCCGGCATCGGTAATAACGCGACGCGCGAGAGCGTCAACATCCTTGCCCAGCACACCCGGCGCCATGGCGAGTCGCGACTGCTCGATAGCGCTGCGGATCGTGTCAAATCCCTTCTGCACTTCCAATGGCACGTGTTTTTCTCCCTCGTTCAAAATATAAAACGTTCGCTGCATATCAGAGCAGTAACCATTCACTTTGACACCAAAATCCATATTAAGCACATGACCGCGTTCGACCCTTCGGCGGGTCGGCGCATAATGGGCGCTTGCCGTATCAGGGCCGGTAAAAACCGCCGGGCACGTTAAGGCGTCCCACGCAAGATCGAGTCCGCGTCTTTTCACTTCGGCTTTCATAAAAGCAGCAATCTCGATTTCGGTCACACCAGGCCTGATAAATTGAGCGACGAGAGCAAAAATCTCTTCCGTATGCCGAATGGCCTCGCGCATGTAGTGCACTTCCGTGTCGGTTTTACGCTGCCGCACGGCAGAGATGATTTTTTCCGCCGACACGATGCGATCCGCCATGCTAATTTCGGCCAGCATCTTGTGCATGGTGAGAAACATGCCATAGGTCAGACCATCGCAAATTTCGCTGCCCTCGGAAAAGTTGAGCGCAATCTGTCGCGGATTCACCTGGTTTATCACTTTTTTAAACGGATGAGCAATGCCCTCAACAAAGCCAATCACGTTATCATATGCGCCGATCTCCTCGATCGTTTTTTGATCATACAATCCAACGATGGCAATGGCGCTTTCCTTTGTAACAATAAACGCCGAATGCCAGGTGACATCCGCTGGAGCAAGAAACGGCAAACAGGGATCGCCATTGATTTGACTCTCGCGCGTAAAAGTGATCCAGCAGTCCACATCCATGTCGTTGAGAATCGTTTTCGCCTGCGCGATTTTTTCCTGGACGAGTAACATTGAGATGCCCTTTCATTTTAAAATGATTATGTAAAATTTTCGGCTCATTCCACTGATAGGGTCAACTAGGCAACACCCTGCTTTGGATTGTTGATACAACACCTTCTTTTTCAAAAACTTTAGCATCATCCTATAGCTTACAAAACCGCCGAGTTCGCAAAGAAACGTAGAGTCAAGATAAACATGTTTTTCCTCGGCGACCGCTGCGATCTCGGCGGTTTAGTATTTTGTAAAAATGTAAAATCATCCACCTTCAAAACAGGTTACGAAAAGTTGGTATCACTCGAAAGCCATAACATTAGCAGCGCACCGCTTTTTGCCGTTTGCCGAATGAACCGCGCGCCCGCATTTTTTCGATATACTCCGGCGCCGCCGGCACTTTGCACGCGGTATTGCCCAAATACACTTCAACTTTACCAAGTTTTTCAGCCATCTTCACCGCCTTTTGCGAGAGGCTTTCAACATATCCGCCGACGGCAATGACAAAACTGTTCATCGTATAGCGAACGCGATTTTTCGCATTCTGAAGCGTCTCCCCCGCCGTGTCGAGCAGGACCTCCACTTCGCTCACATCCAGTGCACTTTCGGGAACATGGGAAATATATCCGGCATACACGGACCATCCCGCCGCTTCAATCATCTCATTTTCCGAGGCCATCCATTCTTTGGCCAGCTCCACGGCGTATGGCGTTTCTGCCGCCAGCGCACCAACAGCGTGTTCGCTTAGCATGTACCACGTCGCTTTTGTCATCCAGGCACGCAACTGCTCTTTGGTGATTTTATTTTTATCCGCCATCAAAGCCGCCAGATACATGGCGTCGGAATTGCCGGTGTCATACAACTGCAATGCCAACTCGTGATTATTTTTATTGCCCTTGAGCAGCGTCTTCAGATCGGAAATTTTGACGCCAAACAACGGCTCGGTGGCGCCGTGATTTTTATAGATTTTTTTGGTAGTGTCATTGCCCAAACTCTCCAGGCGGCGCATCATCTCGTTTACGGTCATCTCTTTTCCTTTTTTTGTTCTGCTAATTTATAAAGAATTTTGGGCGAAAAAAATTCCTCATTTGATTTGCGCTTGATGTTTGAACAGAAATTTGTACATTTTCAAAACGAAAAAAAAGTGAGGACGATGTGCCCGAATACCCGGATATCACCGTTTACATCGAACGGCTGGACGCCTTTATCACCGGACAAACAATGCAAAAGATTCGGCTGGTGAGCCCGTTTTTCTTGCGAACGGTGGAGCCGGCAATTATCGCGGTCGAAGGCCAAAAAATCAAAGCTCTGAGACGACTGGGAAAACGTATCGTGTTTGAGCTGGACAACGACTTGTTCATCGTTTTGCACCTGATGGTCGCCGGACGGTTGCAGTGGCAAGAGTCGGGCGCATCACCAAACCGGAAGATCGGCCTCGCGGCGTTTGATTTTCCCAACGGCACGTTGACCATCACCGAAGCCGGGACTAAAAAACGCGCCTCGTTGCATGTCGTGCAGGGCGAAGAGCAACTTGCCGACTTTGACCGCGGCGGCTTGAACGTACTCGATGCGTCTCTGGAAGAATTTGCTGCACGATTGACCAGTGAAAATCACACCATGAAACGTTCGCTCACCGATCCGCGTTTGTTTGACGGCATCGGCAATTCCTATTCGGATGAAATTTTACATCACGCCAAATTATCGCCGGCAAAACTGTCGCAAAAATTGACGGACGAGGAAATTGCCCGGCTTTACGAATCGTGTCGATTGCAACTCGAATTATGGACCGAACGTTTGCGCCAGGAAGCGGGCGACAGCTTTCCGAAAAAAGTCACTGCGTTTCGCCCGGACATGGCGGTGCACGGCAAATACAATCAGCCCTGTCCGGTATGCGTAACCGCCGTGCAGCGCATTCGCTATGCCGATAACGAAACGAATTATTGCCCGCGCTGCCAAACGGACGGCAAATTATTATCGGATCGCAGTCTGGCGCGACTGCTGAAAAATGACTGGCCGCGAACCATCGAAGAACTGGAGAATCGACGATTATGAAAATCATCATCGCTGCCATGGGCTACAATCGAGTCATCGGCGTCGACGGCACCATGCCATGGTGGATTCCGGAGGAGTACCAGATGTTTCTGGATTATATTGCCGGCAATTCGGTGATTTTCGGCCGCAAAACCTACGGCTATTTCAGCAAAGAGTTGCCGGCCAAACAGGTTTTTGTCGTCACCCGCCAAAATATCACATATGAAAATGCCACCGTCTGTGCGTCGCTGGAGGAGGCCATTGAGCGGGCGGAACGCTTTCCACACGATATTTACATCGCCGGCGGCGGCGCCATTTATGAACAGGCACTGGATGTCGCCGACAAAATGTTCCTTTCGTACATTAAAGGCAATTTCCAAGGCGACACTTTTTTCCCAGAGTTTGATGAATCAAAATGGTGCGTCGAACAGCGGAACGATTATCCCAACTTTGAATTTGTCGTTTATAAAAAAATCTGAACATCGGCGGCTCGCCGTTGAACCTTTCCTCTGTTGCTTTGTATGATAAAGTAAATTAAGAGGAGTCAGGCCATGTATAAATTATTTTTCGTTTTTCTCGCCGTTTTTATCGTTTCATCCCTGCATGCCGAATCGCCGCAAAAAGTCTATCGCATCACCCAGGACTATTATTCGAACGACTGGTACAAAACACAATCCGAGTTGTGGGAAAAAGAGATCGAGAAAAATCCACAAAACGCGGCGGCATGGGAAAATTATTATTACGCCAACCGGTATGCGCGCTTTGAGGACATCAACTCGCAAGAACGCCAAACCAAACTGGCGCAAATTATTCAGGAGATGGGAAAGGCCATCCCCAATTCGTATGAATACACGCTGCTCAAGGCGTGGAACAGCCACGACATGACGGACATCTCCGGATATGAAAAAGCCTACAGGATGAATCCGGATCGCCCGGACCCGCTTTATTCGATCATAACCCATCACGAACTGAGAGGCGAGACCGAAAAAGTGAACTCGCTTTACAACACATTGTATCAATACCAGGACACCATCACGCCGCTTCTCGATTATAATTATAACGTTCTGATGTCGATCGAAGAGAACGGTATTTTGTTCACCAACGGCGACAATGACACCTATCCCGCGCGTATGCTGCAAATCGCCAAAGGCATTCGGCCGGACGTGACGATCCTCAATATCAACATGTCGATGACGGAGAAATATATAACCGGTCAGTTGCGCAACAACGGTTATAAAATTGACTTTGAAAAGATTTTCAAAAAAGTGGAGGTCAATCCGAATGACAATCCGGTTGAGGCCAAAAAACAATTTTTATCCGCGTTGATCGCCGATCTTTTAAAAAATTATCCGGATATTCAAATCTATTTTGCGCTGACGGTTTATGATCCATTCAAAGAATCATTCAAAGAAAAGTTGTATTTGACCGGACTTGCGGAACTCTATTCTCCGGCGCCGCTGGACAATGTGGCGCTGTTGCGAAAAAATATCGAGCAGCACTTTCGTATTGATGATGTGTTGCAAAAATGGTACGCCGACGAATATGTCGGCAAAAATATGATGTCGCAAATGAACTTGAATTATGTTCCGGCGTTTATTAAAGTGGCGGAGCATTACAAGCTTGCTGGAGAAACGCAACGCGCGCATCGCTGGGGTGAAAAAGCAGCGGTGTTGGCAAAAGCTGGCGGCAATGAGGAGTTGATTCAGTTTATTCAATCTAAAGGATTTTAGAGTATTCACTCTTAACCCTGACAGGATTTGAAATCCTGTCAGGGTTGATGTGTTTAAAACATGAAATTCTTCCAACACGCATACAAAACCAAAACCGATGAAGAATTGATGCGCGCCATCCAGTCCGGCGAGGTACGCGCGTTTGATGTGTTGTATGATCGCTATGCCACGCGTATGGTAAATTATTTTTATCACCGACTTGGTCGTCAAAAGGACGTTGCGCAGGACATGCTGCAAAACTTGTTCATGAAAATTATTGAAAAACCACACCTGTTTCATACGGAGAAAAAATTCTCATCGTGGATTTATGCTGTCGCCTCCAACATGTGCAAAAATGAATATCGCCGGCGAGACCTTCGACAAATTGAGCAACCGCTGGAATCTGACAACACATTAGATTTTATTAATAAAGCAAAAATACCGGATGAGAAATTTGAACACAAAGAATTTAGTCAGGCTTTACAAACACAACTAAACCAAATGGATGATATCAAACGAGAAACATTTTTATTACGATTTCAACATCAGCTTTCTATAAAAGAGATTAGCGAGGTTTTGAACTGTTCCGAAGGCACAGTCAAATCGCGCCTGTTTTATACCATCCGCGCGCTGGCGGATGAACTGCACGAATTCAATCCCAATATGAGGTAAGTTATGAATCAGTGTAAACACATTGAGGATTTGATCATAAAACGTTCCATTGCGCCTTTGATAAAAAAAGAGCAGCATACTATTGAAGCGCATTTATCAAACTGTCCGGCCTGCTCGTTTTTTGCGCAAAAGATCGCAACGATCGCAGCGTTCGAGGGTGAAGCCGACATTCAACCGCGCCGCGATATAAAAACGTCATTATTGCGCCGTATGCGGTCTCGCGTTCCCCGAGCCAACTTTTTTGATCGAATTGCCGAACTCTCTTTTCGTCCATCGTTCTATCGAGCCGCAGTTGTGGCCATGCTGTTGTTTTTGATTGTCCTGAGTTTGCCGCAATTGCACAGGCCGTCGCGCATAACGCCGCCGGAATACAAAACCGCCAAAATCGACTCGAGCTTGAACATCATCAATCTGAATCAGATCATTCAAATTGTTGACTCGCAAAAGGTGGGGATGAATCTGCGGGAAGATACGGTGCTGGCAAAAATTATCTATACGCTGTAGCTCGTCGGAAAGTATTTGCGATCTGTCTGTCGAAAAAATGATCTATTCCTTTTTATTCTTGGCGAATGCCGATTTTACCGTCACGCCCGGCAACTGCCCAATGCGGCCGGTCATGGCGCCGACATCGTCGGTGCTGCCATCGACAATGAGGGAGATGATGGAGAGGTTGCGCTCGCGATAGGGCAATCCCAAACGGCCGATGATGATCTCGGCATAGTCGTGCAGTATTTTATTGAGCGCATCATACGCCTTTTCGGGATCGTGGACAATGACAGCAATAACGCCTATGCGTCTGTTATCGGAAGATTCTTGAGTATTCATTTTCTCTCCTCAATGTCAGGGCTTATCCCCTTCAATTAAGATTTTTTCACATTCAAAAAGTTGTAGGCGATAAATATCAAGCTTTTGGATTAAAGTTACCGCATGGAAATTAGCATGCGACAAAGTACGTTTTTAATCACCAAGCTCAAAATAATCGCGCGGTGCCGGCATGGTTATGCGGCCGTCTTTTTCAGCCAATTTCATCTCGATCAGATTTTCGTGTGTTTGATAATCCTTGACACTCAAATCGACAACTTTGTTTGCGCCTTGAATGAGCGACATGCGCTGCCACGGCGGTGTGGAATTGGGCGAATATGGTCTCATGCCGGTTCCGCCCAGGCGTTCATCAATTTTAATGGCAAGGAACGTAATACCCAAATCAATGATGCCGCTTTGTGGCTCGCCCTCAAAATGTGTTTCGACGAGTTCGCGCTCGTTTCGATACATCAATCCGGACAGCAGGCCCCAATAGCGGTACACATCGCCCTTGGCCCAGCGGCCGTATTCCGAGGCCGCCGTGATATGACTGCTCTGTCCGATGGGACATTCGATCGCCTTTAGTATATATTTTCCGACAGGTGCATTATCGATCTTGAAATAGCCCTGCGAGTCCGTCCGGAGCTGGTAGGTATACATTCTTGTTTTGCCGTTTTCGGCCTCAAACTCGACCACCACGCGGATGGGCAAATCGCTTCTCAGCGGTTCGGGATACATCCAAAAAGAACCGTAAAGGTCAACAAGCACGCCGCCAACAACAGTGGATGTTCCTGCCGGTGGTTCTTTGGCCGGCAAGGCAAGCGCGCTCATCATCACAATGACCAGCATGATGATATTTTTCATTTTTCACCTCTCCCCGTAAACTTTACAGCCTCCCCTTTATGGAAGAACATACTCCTGCGCCAACGCCGTATACAGGTCTACCTGATCCTTTTGCCACTTTTTATTTAATTTTAATTCGGAAGCCATTAATTTGGCAACGACCGGCGCCATGTCCATACTGGCGCGGGCGTCAAGCAGCAGCGCACGCATGCGTCTGGACAACACGTCCTCGACCGTTCGCGCCATTTCTTCGCGCACGGACCATATCACTTCGGCGCCGGTATAGGGCAAACGCGGATGTAAAGGCTCCTCGAGCTTGCGGTCCTCGTGCTGCAGTTTATGAATGCCAAGCGCGTCCGAACCGTAATAGTGCAGCGGATCATTGACATCATAATTTTTCAACCAGCCGTGAATGCGCATATCCTCGGTCTTGCTCGGGCGCTCTTCGAGTCCAGCAACCAGGGCCGCCTTGTCGATCACATCCTGTCCCATTTTTCGATAGGTCGTCCATTTGCCGCCGGTAATGGTGACCAGTCCGGATTTGGAAATGATAATGGTATGATCGCGCGACAGCGCCGCCGTGCTTTTGCCGCCGCCTGCTTTTACAAGCGGACGCAAACCGGCAAAAACGCTCAGCACATCGGATGGTACCGGATCTTTGGTCAAATACCTCGCGGCATGTGTCAAGATAAAATCGACTTCTTCTTCAAACGCGCGGGGTTCGAGAGACACGTTGTCAACGGCTGTATCTGTAGTGCCAACGACGACCTTATCGCGCCACGGCACGGCACAGAGGACGCGGCCGTCGTCCGTATGCGGCACCATGATGGCGGACTCGCCGGGCAAAAACTCTTTATCAAGAATGATATGAACACCCTGGCTCGGCGCGATGATGTTTTGCGCCTCCGG
>CAYSNA010000151.1:0-1321 GCA_964432185.1 uncultured Cytophagia bacterium | reverse complement strand
GATCATCCATTTTTAAAATACCATCGACAAAAACGCCCGTTGCATTGATGACGACGCGGCTAAAGATTTGATACTCATCGCCGGTTTCCATGTCGAGCCCAATGAGACCGTTCACCACATTGCCGGACTTGAGCAGCCTGGTTGCCTTGACATAGTTCACCGGCGTACCGCCCAAATCGTGCAGCGTTTGGGCCAGGTTGATGGCGAGGCGGGAATCATCAAACTGCCCGTCATAATAAATAACGCCGCCCAACAATCCGTTCGGTTCCAGCGTGGGAATACGTTTTTGTGTTTCCTCTTTCGAAAGCCACTTTGACGGCCCAAGCCCCAGTTTACCGGCAAGCATATCATATAACTTTAATCCGACGCCGTAAAATGGACCTTCCCACCAATCGTAATTGGGCACGATGAATGCCTGGTGTCGCACCAGATGCGGCGCATTTTGCACCAGCAAACCGCGTTCGCGCAGCGCTTCCAACACAAGGGAAACATTGCCCTGCTGCAAATAACGCACGCCGCCATGCACCAGTTTGGTGCTGCGACTCGACGTGCCTTTGGAAAAATCATCCTGTTCCAGCAGTAACGTACTGTATCCGCGCGACGCCGCTTCAACGGCCGCACCCAGTCCGGTCGCACCGCCGCCAATGACGACGACATCCCAAAAGCCGTTGTAGTTTTTGATGGTATCGATTGAAACATCTCTATCCACAATCTACTCCTCAGTTAAGTCTCTATTAAAATAACAGCCGATATTGAAAAAGCAAAATAATTTTTTTGCCTGTTATCGGCCATAACCATAGATACGTGCTCGCTTCTTTATATCATTTTTATCAATTCGACTATTCTTTGCTCCGTGACCGCATGATTGTTATGCAGTTCGAAAAGGATCACATCATGCCGATGTTTAACATACCGTAAAAAGAAAGATCGTTTTTGAATGACAAAAAGCGTCGGCACGTGGGAATCCAGGAGTTCTTGCAGCGCTCTGCGATAAGTATGAACGGCTTCTTCAACAACTCCGATTTCGTCAATGACAAATAAAATATTCAGTTCATATTTATGCTGGTGAATAAATGTGGCGGCACGTTCAAACGGAAAAAGATCAAGATAAAAATCATTGAATCGCGTTGCGCCTTTAAAATCTTTGTGTGCAAAAGGCATCAATTCGTCTCGATCCGTTTGTCTCAATCCATAACCCACGATGTTCATTTGTTCCACCATAGATTCAACAAAAACCCCGCGGTAATCCATTGATATTTTTTCCAACACATTCCGAACAAGCGTGCTCTTGCCGCAATGCAATTCGCCGGTTAGAATTATA
>CAYSNA010000150.1:0-11583 GCA_964432185.1 uncultured Cytophagia bacterium | reverse complement strand
GTTATAGGAGCATACACGATGAAAAGTTTCATCAATTTTACAACTTGGTAATGACGCCAAAACCGACGGTTATGGTAAACATGGTGCGTGGTTCTTCGTGCAGCGGTGGTCTGGGCATCAAATAGACAAATTGAAACTTGGTGCGCACTTTGGTCAAAGAACCGAGAGACGAATGGGTGCCGAGCGCAACGCCAATCGCGGGTGCGGCATAAATTTTTGTATCCGGTATCCAGCCTTCTTCTTCATCGAAAAAAAGCGGGTCCATACGTTCAGCCCAAATGCCGCCGCTGACTGAACCATAAATTCCGGCGGTGGTGCGTTCATTTTGCCGTGCCCATTGACTGTTTGCGCTACCGCGGTCAATATTGCTGACATCAATAATTCGTTTTGAGATGCCGGCCATCACCAGGGCGGTCAACTCGACCTTTTCCGGCTTGAATTGCGCGGAGAGAATCGGCTCGACTTCAAATAAAAAATCACGCGTAAAATAGGTCGCAAAGACACCTGTGAGGTTCATATTGGATAACGCCGAATCATTTTCCGTAATGGACCAAAATGACACGGACAATCCCATTTCTTGAGAACCGCGTTTCTGGGCGAAACAAGTGGTGCCAAACAGGACGATGAAGCTTATAAAAAGTGCTCTGCGTATCAACGGTTTCTCCTTTCGAAACATGTATTTTTGTAATGATACCGAAAGGAAATCATAGTGCGTACGACGGCTTTTACAGCGGGGATCGCAGCTCGGTACCCTGATAAATCTCGGCTTGCAGCTCATCAAGCCGATGCTCAATGAGCTGTAATAAGACCGGCAGTTTGGGATTGGAATTTTTTTGCAGTATTTGGATTCGAATTTTACCTTCGGTGTCGATGAGGTGGCGAATCAAATCTTCCTTGATATTTTGCGCCAAAACGGAGTTCGGGTATCGGTATAAAAAATCATCATAAGGGACAAACGGCACGGCGAGAACATCAAAAAAGTCAGCCCAGCGTTGACGGGATTGGTTACTAATCACTTTGACAATCGTCGCATTGATGTCAATATCATCGTAGCGTTCGACAAACGTTGACAGACCAATATAGCGCGTGTACAATTTTCGTTGATAGGTGAGAATTTCCGACGAATCTTTGGTCGCAGTAATTTTTTGCTGATAATATCGCACATCTTCCAGCCATTTGTTTTTCTCAAACGGCACTTCGGTAAGTTTGTAGCGCAGGACAAGCCTCGTCCATGAGCTGACCGTTTCATCATCCACAACGGCGGGATTAAAAGTGAGGGTTTGCGCAAAGTGATAGGCCGCCGAATCCAGGACGGTGTGGCCGGAGGATTCCAGCACCTTGACTTCTTCGGGTCGCCCTTCTGCATTTACAAAAATACCCACCAGCACCTCACCTTCGATCCTATCGAGTTGAGCTGATAGCGGGTATTCCAGCGCGCGAGTGGATGACACTTTGGCGGGCTTGAAGCGTTTTGCTGTCGAAGCGCATCCACCTAAAAAGATCAGCGCAGAGCAGAGAGCGATAAAAATCACTCTCTTTTTCATCAGGATTTAAAACCTCACAGACAAAGTTCCGACAATCTTCTGGAACGACAAATCCTCAAACACCGGGCTTGTGGCTTCTTCGATGTAGGGATTATTGGTAAAACTATCCTGTGTTTCGCGCTGCCATTGACCGAGCATATAGCTGACGTCAACCATAACCTGTTTGTCGAGCATCAGGCTGGCGCCGGCGGTCCAGTATTCTTTATTCGGCAGAATATTGGTGTATCGGTACGGCGAAGGATCGGTAAAATAACCGGCACGCACTTTGGCACGGATAATCGGAATGTACATCTCGGCGCCAAAACGTAATTTCGTCACGGCTTTAAAATCTTCTTCCAAACGTCGGTTGATTTGATTCTTGGATTCACCATACGGCGGATCGCTCATGAACTGCGCATTGGACCAGTCTTTAAACTCGGCGCCGGCAGAGAATAAAAAGTTCAACAGCTTTAACGATGCGCCAAAATGAAACTCGTACGGCTCTTTCACCTTGTATTTTAACGTATTGGTGATGGGATCGCCGGTGATGACCGAGCCGTCATCAAGATATTCAACAGCGTCCTCGCTAAACGATTCAGTCATGGTAAACGTTGTAGGTGTGACGATGGACGCTCCCAGGCGCAGCGCGCTGCCAAAACTGTAGAGGGCGCCAATTTTTAAATTGACGGCTTTGATTTCCGTCACCACACTTTGCTCAAATGTCCAGGAATCAAGATTATTAAAATAGACAGCCGTGTCGGTGATGGATGAATTGATATCGGTAAAAACCGTGTCGATAGTGTTAAAAAGCTGTCCCTCGTCGATTTCGGAAAAATCCATATAATAATCATCTTTGCCGGAGATAAAGTTCACTGTTGCGCCGAGAAAAAAGTTTTCCTGCAGCTCCATCGCGCCGGCAAACGAAAAATGATTTTTCGATCCCTTTTCGGTAATGGACTGGATCTGGTACATATTGTTGTTGATGTCGGTTTCCTGAAAATAGTACGAACCGTCATCATTTTCAAAATCAAAATAGTTATTATTGAACCATTCCTCGTAATAGGCCCACTGTTCATTATAGCCATTAATTTTAAAACGATTGTCGTAATCACGAACTTTGTTGTAACCGACGCCAAGCACCAGGCTGCCCTGATAGGTCGGAACCGGGATGGTCACACCGATGGAATTCAAACGCGAAAAGGTATCTTCGGATTTGTCTTTAGTATCCAAAAAATTGGTATTATTGACAATCTTGTTATGCGAGAATCCAATATTGACTTCCATACGGCGAAGCTGTGCCAAACCGGCCGGATTCCAGTACATAGCGGTATAGTCGTCGGCGACACCAACATACGCGCCGCCCATACCCATGGCGCGGGCGCCGACGCCAAGTTCTTCGCCGATGAAAAATATCTCTTCCTGGGCTGTACCTTGTGTTGACAAAACGCACAGCATCAAGAGTCCCATAATAAAGATTGATTTTATTTTAAGCATGGTTATTCTCCCAGATGATCAATCTATTCAATAGTTACACAACTCGAACTTAACGTCTGCCGCCGCTGCGGGAGCTGGAGCCGGAGTTACTGCTACGCGAGCTCGAACTTGAGCTGCTCGATCGCGATCCGGATGAGCTGGAGCTGGAGCTCGACGAGCTTTTGGACGAGCCGCTGTAGCTGCTGCCCGAACTGCTGGACCGGCTTGAACTGCTGCTGCGCGATGAAGAGGGTCTGTAGCCCGACGAGCTGCTGGAACGGCCGGACGAAGACGGACTGTAGCTCGATTCCGATCGTCGTGACGACGATGATGATGACGATCGACTCGAACTTGGCGTCTCGGAACTGCTCGATTTTTTCGTCACCGTTCTGGATCGAGAACGCGTCGTCGTGTCTGACGAACGGGATGTCGATGAATTTCGATTAACCGTGGCATTCCGTTCTGTTGACCTGCTCGACGATGAACGCGTGGAAACTCGGCCTTCGGATGATGGAGCATTTCGAGTTGTCGAGCGCACACCTGACGTGGAGGTTTGCGTTCGTTCACGCGTCACGGCGCTGCGTGACGTTGGCGCTGCTGTGGAGCGTGTTCGCGTTATCGCACTATTATCCGTTGATGAAGTTCGTGTCGTTGGACGTACGGCGCTTGAACGCGTTGCCGTTCGCTCATCACTTGTACGCGTACGGCTGATGGTCTGACGGTTTGTCCCCGTACTGGTGCGCGCCGAACGGGATGTCACGACAGTCGGACCGGATGCAGTCATCACACGCCGCGGTGCATTGGGACTGTTCTGCACAATACCACGCCGTCCGACGGAACGCCGGGCATCATTGTAGCTGTGGCCGCCTCCACCTCCACCGACGCCAATGTAAACGGGATAGACAACCGGCACACTGGCATACCAATGATGATAGCCGTGATAGGATCTCCATCCGGCATAATAATGAGGTCCGTAGAAAGGATCGTACCAATACGGATCATATCCCCACGGATCATAGTAACCATAACGGTACCACGGATCGGAGGAATAATACCAATAGGGCTCGTACCACCAGGCATCCAAGTAGGCCGGTGCATAACCGCCGTGCACATACACATCATGATCATAATGATGGTAGACGACCTGCGGCTCTTCATCGCGCTCCTCTTCATATTCATCCCAATAGGCTTCGTCTTCGTAGTCACGCGGCTCTTCGGCATAATACTCATCGTCGTAAACATCCGTCTGGACGCCGGGTCGACCGAGCTGAGTATAGCAGCCTGTCAGAGACATCAGAAAAAGCAGACCGATTCCCACTATCGACAATTTTTTCATTTTGTTTTTCATTTTGCTTCGCCTCCTTTCGCAAGCACGTTGCTTAAAACAACCGGCGAAATTTAAGACCTTTATTTAACGATTCACATCTTTTTTTTCACTTGTTTAGACGTGACTCTTGTGCTAATGTTTACCGAAAAGTGACACTGTTAGTGCCGTTTTTTTATACAACAAATTTGCCGGCGAGATAATCCACCTTAACTCTCGCTCATCTTAGTCCGGCTCAAAACTGTAGGCAACAGTCACCCACGTGGCGACACGTTCGTGGCCAATGGACGCCGGAATATATGAGCTCTTTTTCGCCGCGGCCAGCGCTGACGCCGCACAGAGTTGACTTTTGGTAGAATTATCCGTGACGACAGCTTCCTGCACCCGTCCCTTTTCGTTGACGTACAACATCACTTTGACCGTACCTCGAACATTCTGTTTTTGCAGCTCTTTCGGATATTCCGGCAGCACTTGCACAATGGGACGAGGCGGAATGGTATCTTGCTTGCCCGCGGTCAATCCGGCATTGCCGAAAATATTATTGCCAGCATTCCAGTCCAACAGCGTTTCATCGATCGTAGCGTCCATGGGCAGGTCGGGATCTTCCGAGGCCACCGGAATTACCGGGCGTTTTGGCGGCTGAACGCCGCGACGCACCATCTGTCGCGTCACCGGAATATCTTCAACAGTTATAACAATATCCAGCGGCGGCAATTCTTTTTTTTTCAACTCGACAGTTTTCGGAAAAATATGTACGAGGCCAATCAAAAATGCCAGAGAAAAAACTAGGGACTTTTCAATGGTTTTTTGATAGAAGAGTCTGTCTTTTTCAAATTCTTTACTCATCTATCATATAAAAGTAAAAGGATGTACTTTATGTTTTAAATGATTTCCAATGCGCCGCGCGGTACCCAGCCATCTTTGCCGTCCGTCAGTCGAATTCGAGCAAAAGTGCCGGATTCAGCAATCACCTGAACTTTCAAGCCTTCATGCAGCGCAAACATCTCGGTGGAGTCGTTTGCCGGACTGCTCACCACACTGACTTTATCAACCAAAATGACGCCATATTTGACATTCACATCCTGGCGAATTCTGATAACGAACAGAGCGCTGAAAAGCAGCAGGATAATCAGCGTAGGCACCCAACTGTAGCGCGCCAAAGCGGCAAGGCCAGGTCTTTTCACCAAAAGCCGAATTATGATGAGCGCAATAAAAAGGATGTACAACACAATCGTTACAACGGCTAACTGTTCCAGGCTGAGGATATTTTTTATCCCCGTCCAAAGTTTAAAAATAAAATCTTCTTCAGGCGACGGAATTTTGTCAACAACGCGCAATTGCGCAACTTGCAAGTTAAACTCGACATCCTCGTCACGCGGTTCCATTTTTTTTGCGCGCTCATAATTCAAAATGGCGCTGCCGATGTCGTCCAATTTATAGTACGCATTGCCGAGGTTATAATAGAGCGCGGCGCTGGCTTTGCCGTGCTGCAAGGCGAGTTCAAACTGCTCAATCGCGGTCTGATACTCGTTTTGTTGGTACGCCTGCACACCCTGCTCAAAAAGATACTCGGCCTGATCGGCAACACTGACGGAGGCAAGAAAAAGTATGTAAAAAATGATTCTTTTCATCTAGATCGCTTTTTCAAGTTTAATGATGACCTGTTTTGCTTTGGCATACGATTCGTCCATAGCGCTTTGGTCGACAGCCGACGGCGCAAAACGCTGGAAATCGCATGTTTTGATCAAATCAAAATACTCTGCCGTCAACACCTCATCAACCTGCCGTATTTTAAATTCTTTTTCCAACTCGTCGCTGATGAGCCCGGCTTTCGACATGTTTAATTTGTCTGCCGCAAAACCGGTTAAGGCGTTGGAGACTTCGGCATAAAATTCCTTTTCCGTCTCTTCGTTTAGCAGCGATTTGGCTTTGCTGAGCCGCTTCATCGCCATCGCATTGGCTTTGCGGCTACGGGCATAGGCGACATTGCCGGCCAATTTGTCCTGGTAATTTTTGTAGGCGAACGCGCCCGCCAGTCCGATGAGCGGCAAAACGAGCAAGGTGAGAAAACCCGCGCTGGAATATACTCGATAGCCAATGATAGAAAACGAGCCGGGTTCCAACTTTATAAATCGAATATCCTGTCCGACGTATCGCACTTCTTCCTTGCTCAAGCCGGACCCGCCGGGCGCAACAAACTGCCCCGATCCTTTTGCCACATTGACAATAATCTCCGGCGACGTCAAGGTCTGGTAGGCTTTTCGCTTTGGATCAAAATAACTAAAGCTGATGGGCTTGATGCGCTGCTCGCCCGGGAAACGCGGCACCAGCACATATTCAAAGGTTTTACTGCCGCTGATGACGCCATTTTGCCGGCTGATGTTTTCCGTGTCCTTGGGTTGATACTGTTCAAAGTCGGCCGGGATTTTCACCTCCGGCGCCGTGAGCATGCGAATATTGCCCGTGCCGGAGAGCGTCACCTTGAGGGAAATGGCTTCGTCCGTATCGACATCGGTTTTGTCAACGGTGGCGTTCAATTTATATTGTCCGACGGCGCCGGAAAAATCTGCCGGTTTGCCGGAACCTGGCAGCGGCAACACCTCAACATCCACGGCCGGCGTTGTGATAGCCTTGCGGACCGTGCGGCCGAAAAATGCATCATCAAAGAAAGAATCGAACAAATCCTGCCGACGGCGGTTGTTGCGCACCCGCACCTCGCACTGCATTTCCAACGGCCCGATGGTTTTGTTGCCGGCCGATGTGGGGAACAGCGCGACCTTTTTTATATCCGCCGTCACATAATTTTTACCGTTGATGACTTCGTTTTTTACCTGAGGCTGCTGCGGCGTTTCAATATCTTCGGTCCAAAATCCGGCCGTGTCGGACAATTTGGTGATCGTGTAGCCAGTAACGCTGACGGCCGCATAAATTCGATACGTGACAAGAATCGGTTCACCCTGGTACACCGACTTTTTGTCGACAATGGCGCGCACATATAAATCATCGGGATTGGTCACATCACCCTGAGTTTCCGCCTGTTGCTGAGTCTGCGGCGATGGCGTTGCCGATTGTGCCGCCGCTTTCTGAATCGTCATTTGTATCGGCTCGGATGAATAGGTTTTGCCCTTGTACTCGACCGTAATGGCTGGAATGGTGAACGATCCCTCTTTGGTCGCGAGATAATAATAGCTAAAGGATTTCGACACGGACATCGTGCCGTTGACAAATGAAATATTTTGCGACGTGCCGCCGGAACCGAGAAAGGTGAGATAATCCTGCATATCCGGCAGTTCAGGTTGATCAATCTTTTTGGCGTCCTCACCGGACAACTCGATCTTGAAAACCAGTTGTTGATTGACGACAACGTTGGTTTGGTTGATCGTGCTGGTGACGGTCAAATCCTGCGCCAGGGCCCAGGTTGACAGGGCGCACCACACTATCAATATTGTTTTAAATATTCTATTCATATCACGCCGGTATTCTTTACCAATCTTTGAGCACGCGGACATTGCCCTGTGTTTTTTGTTTACGCGCATTTTTCATATTTTCTTCATGTTCCTTCATGGCCTGCAAAATGCGCTCGGCATCTTCCTGCGAGAGCTCTTCGGACGGCTGCATTTCCTGCTGCTGTTGCTGCTGTTGTTGTTCTTCCTGTTCTTGTTCGGAATTTTCTTCTTCTTCCTGCTGCTGTTCCTGCTGTTGTTCGTCCTGTTGCTCCTGCTGATCCTGATTTTGTTGTTGTTGCTGTTGCTGTTGTTGCTGGTCCTGCTGCTGTTTTTCCGATTGATCCTTGAGCTGACGCCGCACAAACTCGATATTATATTTGGCGTCTTCATCATCAGGATTCAACTTGAGCGCCTGCTGATACGCCATGATGCTTTCCGGCAATTTGCCCAATCGATAGAGTGAATTGCCCATATTATAATAAGCCTGCGATTGCGCCAAAGCATCGTCCGTCGTCAACGAACTTTCGAGTTCCTTCAACGCTTCGTCATATTTGTTCTTTTTATAATTGGCCGCGCCCATGTTAAACTGAATGATCGGCGACTCGGGATCGTGCACCTGCGCATCACGATATTTATTCATCGCCTCATCGTAGCGCTCCTGCTCAAACAAGGTGTTGCCTTCCACAATTTTGCGCCGGCCGATTTGGGCGTTCAATTGCGAAAAGGCCACTATCAAGATAATAAAAAAAGTGATTCTAGAATTCATGACTATTTCTCATAACGATGTTCGACACAAAGACTCCGGGTAACGGCAAAAGTATTTTGTGTTTCTTTGTGATTTGGTGCTTTTGTGTTCACAATAAATCACAACCGATTAAATAAACCGTCCGCGCCACTCCTGTTTGACTTTGACGCGTTCGGGCAATAGAAACTCGATTAACAACAATAGCAGCACAATAAAGACGAAATACTGGAACCGGTCTTCGAATTGTGAAAATTGCAGCGAGCCGAGTTCCTTTTTCTCCATTTGCGCAATGTCATCATAAATTTTATCCAGTTCATCCTCGCCGGTGGAGGCGCGGAAATATTTGCCGCCCGTTTGCAGGGCAATTTTTTCCAGCGAAAATTCATCCAGCTTGGTGATGACGACCTCGCCCTGACGATCCTTTTTAAAGCCGCTGCCGGATTCCTCCGGGATGGGTTCACCTTGCGGCGAGCCAATACCAACGGTGTAAATGACGATGCCCTGACGTTCCGCTTCCTCGGCGTATTTCATCACATCCTGGCCGTGGTCCTCGCCGTCGGTAATCAGCACGAGCACCTTGTACTTGCGTTCCTGTTGATCGAACGTCTCGATCGCTTTTTGAATGGCCTCGCCAATGGCGGTTCCCGGCGTCGGGATCAATTCGGGATCCATAATATCGAGAAAAATTTTGGCCGCGCCATAATCCAGCGTCAGCGGGCATTGAACGAATGCCACGCCTGAAAATGCGATAAGCCCAATGCGGTCGCCGCGCAACCGTTGAATGAAACTTTCCACTTCGTGCTTGGCTTTATCCAGGCGACTCGGCGGTACGTCCCGCGCCAGCATCGATTTTGATACATCGATAGCCACCAGAACATCGACGCCCTCGCGTTTAACTTCTTCAATCTTGGTGCCGATTTGCGGCCGGGCCACAGCGAAAACGAGGAAAAAAATCGCCAGCAGAATAAGGCTGATTTTTGCCACTTGTCGCCCGCGACTGGTCGTGCGGCTGAGTTTTTTCATCAGATCAAGTGTGCCGAAGCGTGCCATGGCGCGCTTTTTGGCCTTGAAGGCCAGCACGTAAAAAACAATCAGTACTGGGATGAGCCATAAAAGATGAAGCAAATAAAAATTGGCGAATCTGAGCATAAAGTGCAACCGATAATTAATTATTTCAACTCAAAGAATTAAGGCTCCAAGAACCACAACTATTTCACGCGATATGATGCGGCATTTCACTGCCGGAAACACAAGAAACAGCCGTTTTTGCATTCTGGGTGTTCTTTTACCTCGCCGCGCCTTTGTGTGGCATTATGGAATTTTACGAAACTTTGTATTGGCCAGAACGATTTCCAACACTAACAGGATCAACGCGGCCAGTGCATACGGCAAAAATATCTCGCTGTAACGCGTATATTCTTTGACCTCGATTTTTGTTTTTTCCATTTCACCGATTTCAGCGTAAATTTGTTCCAGGCTGGTTTCATCGGTGGCGCGGAAATATTGCCCGCCGGTAATGTCAGCGACCTGCGTCAGCAGATCTTCATCAATTTCGACGCGGACGCGCTGATAGCTCCGGCCAAAAACCGGATTATCAACCGGGTACAAGGCTTCGCCGCGTTTGCCGGCGCCAATGGTGTAAATGCGAATATTAAACGCCTGCGCCACTTTGGCGGCGGTGATTGGATCGAGCTCGCCGCGGTTATTCTGGCCGTCGGTCAACAGGATGACGACCTTACTTTTGGCTTTGCTATCCTTGAGGCGGTTCACACAATTGCCAATGGCCATGCCGATGGCGGTGCCGTCGTCGATCATGCCGGTTTTAATTTCTTCCAAAAATCGAAGGACAATGCCATAATCCAGAGTTAACGGGCATTGGGTAAAACTCTGAGCGGCAAAAACCACCAGACCAATGCGGTCGTTCTGCCGGCCTTTGATAAAATCCGCCGCGACGACTTTGGCCGCTTCCAGCCGGTTTTTCGGCTTAAAATCCTCCGCGAGCATACTACTGGAAATATCCATCGCCAAAATAATATCCACGCCTTCGGTCTGCACCTCGGACTCTTTTTGTCCGGATTGCGGCCGCGCGAACGCAATAATCAGCAGCGCGACAGCCAGCAGACGAAAAACGAACAGGCTATGCCGTAATTGCCGCATGGATGAGGATTTTATATTCTTGATAACGCCGACATTCGAATACTTGAGCGTTGCCGCATTTTTACGCCGCTGGCTGCGAACGTACCAGTAAATCATCAGCGGCACGACAATCAGCAACATCAGCATATAAGGATTGGCAAATCTAAACATGTGTTTTGCCCTCCTCGCTTGCCGGTTCATTCAAATTGGCCAGATCATCATGTTCGATGACAACACCATCTTCATGGTCTTCCGCCGTGTCCTCAACAACCACATCGTGGCCCTGCTCATCTTTAGAATCGGATTCGTCGGACGGCTCAAAAATGAGTTTCGTGGTCTCGACGACATCGTGCGTCAATTTCCACGTTTCATCGGCCTCTTCGGCCGGCGGAATAAATTTGGCGAATTTGACGAAATCGCTCCGAGTTAAAATCGTGCGAACGATATCGTGTTGATCGACAGCCACTTTTTGTTCCGCCATATCCGCCAACAACTCTGTCGTCGTCTTTTCCATCGCCAAAATAAAAAACCGATTTTGGATGTAGCGACGCAGAATATCCGACACCTCGGTATAATAGTCTTTCATTCGCCCA
Organism: uncultured Cytophagia bacterium; assembly: GCA_964432185.1. Lineage (GTDB taxonomy): Bacteria > Zhuqueibacterota > Zhuqueibacteria > Residuimicrobiales > Krinioviventaceae > Kriniovivens. The sequence goes on along the minus strand of CAYSNA010000150.1, from coordinate 343 downwards.
TGAGCGATGAGATCTTTTTTCTGCAAGGCGTTCAGCTCTTCAAAAGCGATCTCGTGCGCCGGACGCGGCGGCGTACTGCGTTTTGGAATGATGGACTTGCCTTCGCGAAGGCGCTTGATGTAATAAATGGCGAACAGAACCGCGCCGATAATCAGCACCGCGAAAACGATGACCCAGATGAGCATGGTGTAATCGCGCGGCGGCGTCATCGGCGGCTTGATGTCGCGAATGTCGCCGGCTTCATCGGGATTCAGGCTCTCGACAAAAATTTCAATCGGCTCGGTTTTGATGACCTGCCAGGTGCTGTCATCCTGCAGACGATAATTAATTTCCAGCTCGGGAA
>CAYSNA010000149.1:0-11678 GCA_964432185.1 uncultured Cytophagia bacterium | reverse complement strand
GTGCTGGCGATCGAAGGACTATCGGCCGACGACGCCATCGCTCACGTTAAAGAACACATGACCATCAACATTACTACGGAACAGAAATCGATAATTCAAAAGTACGAGGCCTTTCGGAAAACGGCGCATGAGAATGCCGGCAGGGTGTCCGAAAGTTTTTGATGGCCCAGGATTTAAACTCGGACACTGATTGCAACTTGACATCCACAAACATTCCCCGTATATTTTTCCTGCTCACGGTCTCACAAAAACAGGACTCTCATTATGAAAGTGTTACTGACTCTGATCATCCTTGCACCCATTGTGCTGTTCTCTGAAATTATTTCCCCGGACCGCCGCATTGAATGGAATCCCGGCATCCCCGGCGAGTATCCGGACAAAACCTTTCAGGTTGATGTGATGGAATTCGGCGCGGTCGGCGATGGCCAAACGGATGATACGAATGCCTTTATCAATGCGATCAAAGCCATCCCCAACAGCGGCGGCGCGCTGTTGATCCCGCACGGCACTTATCTGATCACCAAGAAACTGGCCATCACCAAAGGTGTGTTGTTCAAGGGCGAAGGATTTGATACATCGAAATTGCTCTTTAACCTGAGCGGACGCGCCGAGAATTGCATTGAATTCGTCAAGTATGAGCGCGGCGATTGGATCAACATTTTGCAGGGATATAATAAAGGCTCGCGCGAACTCGTGGTGCAAAACCCGGCAAAATTTAAGGCGGGCGATTATGTTGAAATTCAGCAGGAAAACGATGCCGAATTGATGTACACAGATGATGAATGGAAACAGTCGTGGGCCGAAGGCGCCGTGGGGCAAATCACCAAAATCGACAGCATCCGAACCGACGGCACGCTGGTATTGAATCACCCGCTTTATTTGGAGTATTCCAGCGATTTAACGCCGCAAGTGCGTACGCTCGGTTTGATTGAATATCCCGGACTGGAAGATTTGTACATCGAGCGTTTGGATGCCGGCGATGGTCATACGATCCAAATGCGCTATGTGGCGTACGCGCGTGTGCAGCGCATTGAAAGCAATATGACCTATCGCACTCACATTTATTTATCCGAGTGTCTTGGCTGCGAGCTGCGCAACAATTTTTTGCATCACGCGCACGATTACGGCGGCGGCGGCCACGGTTATGGCGTCGATACCATTCGCCACACCACGGACTGTTTGATCATCGACAATGTTTTTCATCATTTGCGCCATTCCATGTTGACGCATGTCGGCACCAGCGGCAATGTCTTTGCCTATAATTATTCGCCGGATCGCGATCCGCAACGGCTCACCGATATTTCCTTGCACGGGCATTACAGCAATTATAATTTGTTCGAATCCAATGTGGTGCAGGAAATTCAGGTTGCCGATTATTGGGGGCCGATGGGGCCGGGCAACACCTTTTTGCGCAATAAAGTGGAAGATGAAAGTTTTCGCATTGACGATCATTCGCATTATCAAAATGTGGTGGGCAATGTCATTGTTAAAGGTTCGCTATCGATTGAATCCAATGTGTTGAATACGCTCAAGCACGGCAATGTGGTGCGCGACAAGGTGTCGTGGGATGCCAGTATCGCCGATCAAAATATTCCGGTTTCGTATTTTTTGACGGACAAGCCGGACTTTTTCAAAGATTCGCCATGGCCGGTATTTGGCCCGGATGTCGCCGGCGATAACAAGCTGCCGGCGCAGCGACGCAACGAGACCGGCAACGCCATATCCGGTGTGAGCCATCAGGTGGCGCAGATTCCTGATCAGTTTGAATTATCCGTTTTTCCGAATCCGTTTAATCCGGCGACAACGATTTTCTTCCGGATGCCGAAAGCCGGTCACGCTCGCATCGATGTTTTTTCCGTACATGGTCAGCTTTTGGAAACGCTGGTGGACGACAGGATTTCTGCTGGTGACCATGCCGTCAGTTATCGGCCCTCAATAACCAGAGCCTCCGGAATATATGTTGTGCGAATTTCCATGGAATCTGCAACTCTGACAAAAAAAGTTACTTTCTTAAAATAATGTGAATTTGTCGTACACGTGCAGGTGTGCGACAAATTGATTGATAAAAGGAGTGCGAATGAGTTACAAGGCGCGCGCGCAAAACCGTTGGCGCGGAAAACTCCACGAGATCATTTTTGAGGCCGATACGCCGCTCGGCAAGGCTTTTGATGTTTTTCTGATTTTCTCGATTTTGATCAGCGTCGTGGTGATTATGCTCGAGAGCGTCAAGGCGTTTAACGCGCGGCATTTTTATACGCTGTTTCTCATTGACTGGTCGTTTACCGTTCTGTTCACCATCGAATATATCTTGCGACTGCTGAGCGTTCGCCGGCCGTTGCTCTATGCCAAGAGTTTTTATGGTCTTGTCGATTTGTTTGCGATCTTGCCCTCCTATCTCAGCCTGCTTTTTCCCGGCACCGGCTATTTGCAGGTGATTCGCATTCTGCGCGTGCTGCGGATTTTTCGTGTTTTCAAGCTCGTGCATTATATTCGCGAAGCGCAAACGCTTGGGCGTGCACTGCGCGCCAGCCGCCGAAAAATCGTCGTTTTTTTGATGACGGTGCTGACGCTGGTGACCATTTTCGGCTGCGTCCTTTATATCATTGAAGGGGAGACGAACGGTTTTACCAGCATTCCGCGCAGCATGTACTGGGCGATCGTGACGCTGACGACGGTTGGTTACGGCGACATCTCGCCCAAAACCGGCCTGGGCCAGGCCGTGGCGGCACTCATTATGATTTTGGGCTATGCGATCATTGCCGTGCCCACCGGTATTGTTACCGCCGAAATTGCGCGAGCCGAGCTGAAAAATGTCTCGACGCAAGCCTGCCCCAGTTGCAGCGCCGAGGGTCACGACGACGATGCCCTTTTTTGTAAATTTTGTGGGGAAAAATTATAGCGTGTTGATGAGCCGAGAAAACTTGTCCTGCTCATCCACATGTGCGACATATCAAGTGTCTCTTATTCAAACTTGACAATCTGACATGACAGTGTTATATTGGTGGCACATTTAGTAAAAATTATTGTCGTGTCAAAATTGGGGCACATTTGAATACGTTTAAACTGTCTTCTGATTTTCAACTTCAAGGCGATCAGCCGCGCGCGGTCGAAGAATTGACAAACGGTCTCCTGGCCGGTGAACGCTATCAAACCTTGCTGGGCGTCACCGGCAGCGGAAAAACGTTCACCATGGCCAATGTTATCGCCAACATTAACAAACCGACGTTGATCATTTCGCACAACAAAACGCTGGCCGCCCAGCTTTATGGCGAAATGCGCGGATTTTTCCCCAGGAATGCCGTCGAGTATTTTATCAGCTATTATGATTATTATCAGCCCGAAGCCTACATGCCGACGACCGATACTTATATCGAAAAAGACACATCGATTAATGACGAAATTGACCGGCTGCGACTGAAAGCCGCCAGCTCGTTGTTGTCCCGACAAGATGCAATCATTGTGGCATCCGTCTCGTGTATTTACGGTTTGGGCTCGCCGGAAGACTGGAAAAAGATGAACATTTTCCTCGACCGGGGTCAGACCATCGAACGCAATAAAATTTTACAGCGGCTCGTTGAGATTTTGTATACGCGCAATGATCTGGCTTTTGAACGCGGCACGTTTCGCGTTCGCGGCGATGTGATCGAGGTGATTCCGGCGTATGAAAGAGAAGCCATCCGCATTGAGATGTGGGGCGATGAGATTGAGCGCCTGACCATTGTGGATGTGCTGACCGGCGAGATCGTCAACGAACTCGACCGCGTGGCTATTTATCCGGCGAAACATTTTGTCACGCCGAGCGAGCGGCTCGAGGCGGCGATTGAGGGGATCGAAGAAGAACTGAAAGTGCAGATCGCCAAATTCAAATCGCAGGGCAAACTGCTTGAAGCGCAGCGTATCGAACAGCGCACCAATTATGATCTGGAAATGATCCGCGAGATTGGCTACTGTTCCGGCGTGGAGAACTATTCGCGCCACATGTCTGGACGCAAAGCCGGTGAGCGCCCCGCCACACTCATTGACTATTTCCCCGAGGATTTTCTCCTCATTATTGACGAATCCCACGCGACTGTCCCGCAAATTGGCGGCATGTACCACGGCGACCGCGCCCGCAAGGAAACGCTCGTGGAATACGGTTTTCGCCTGCCGTCCGCTTTGGATAACCGGCCGCTGAATTTTCAGGAGTTTGAACAGGTCACCGGCCAGACGATTTTTGTCTCTGCCACGCCGGCGGACTATGAATTGCAGAAATGCGGCGGTGTTGTGGTTGAACAGGTCATCCGGCCAACCGGTTTGATGGATCCGGAGATTGACGTACGGCCGGTCAAAAATCAAATTGATGACCTGATTGGCGAGATCAACATGCGCGCGGAGCGTGGCGAACGAATTCTCGTCACCACGTTGACGAAGCGCATGGCCGAGGATTTGACCGACTACCTGGCCGGTGTCGGCATTCGTGTGCGTTACCTGCATTCCGAGATCGACGCGCTCGATCGCGTCGCCATTCTTCGTGATCTGCGATTAGCCGAGTTTGACGTATTGGTTGGCATCAATTTGTTGCGTGAGGGACTCGATTTACCGGAGGTATCGCTTGTTGCGATTCTCGATGCGGATAAGGAAGGCTTTTTGCGCTCCGAGCGCTCACTCATTCAAACGGCCGGACGCGCGGCGCGAAACGTCTCCGGCAAAGTTATTTTTTATGCGGATAAAATCACCGACTCGATGAAGCGTGCTATTGACGAAACCAATCGCCGTCGGATAATTCAAAAGGCCTATAACGACGAACATGGCATCACGCCGAAAACGATTTACAAATCCGTTGAAGATGTGATGCTGGCGACCCGCGTCGCCGACGCCAAGCCCGAGCCATACGGCAAAAAGAAAGACAACAAGGACAATGTGGTTGAGGCATGGAAGTTGATGTCGCGCGAAGAAAAAATGGAAATGCTGACGCAGCTCGAACAGAACATGATGGAAGCGGCATCGAACCTTGAATTTGAGCGCGCGGCTGAAATCCGTGATAGGATCGATTTTCTCAAAGAGGATGAATTACCGGATTTTAAGAAAAAGTAAAGGCCCAACACAAAGGCACGACATCTCAAGGCTCCCTCCAAAAGTAGTACTAAAAATACGTTGTGTCGCTTCGTGTCTCTTAGCCTTTGGGTTAAAATGATAAAGACAGTTTTGATCAAATAACATCAGGTGGAAAAATGAAAGTTCTGGTAATCGGTGGCGGCGGCCGCGAGCATACCCTCGTGTGGAAAATCAAACAGAGTCCGCTGGTGACAAAAATCTACTGCGCGCCGGGAAATGCCGGTATTATGCAGGATGCCCAATGCGTTGACATATCGGTGATGGATAATGACAGGCTGCTCAAGTTTGCCATCAAGGAAAAAATCGATCTGACCATCGTTGGGCCGGAGGCGCCGCTGGTCAACGGCATCGTGGATGTGTTTGAGGAAAACGGCGTGCCTATCTTTGGGCCGAGCAAACGCGCCGCCGAGCTTGAAGGCAGCAAAGCCTTTATGAAATACATCATGAGTAAATACGAGATTCCGACCGCCGATTACCGCGTGTTTGACGAGTACAACTCGGCGAAATCGTTTCTGCTCAATCACAACGGACCGATCGTCGTCAAGGCAGATGGATTAGCGGCCGGCAAAGGCGCCATCGTTTGCAAGGACCGAGAAGAAGCGCTCCTTGCGCTCGACAAAGTGATGAAGACACGCGAGTTCGGCGATGCCGGCAACAAAGTTGTCATCGAAGAATGTATGGTCGGAGATGAGGTCTCTGTCATTGCGCTGTCGGACGGCGAGAATTTTGTCACGCTTGTACCGTCGCAGGATCATAAACGCATTTTTGATAACGATCAAGGACCGAACACCGGCGGTATGGGCGCCTACGCACCGACGCCGCACATTCCGGCCGAGCTCATGCAGCAGATCGAAGAAAAAATTATCGCGCCGACCATCAAAGGCATGGCGTTGGAGGACAGGCCGTACAAAGGTATTTTGTACGCCGGATTGATGATCACCAAAGACGGTCCCAAAGTGGTCGAGTACAATGTGCGTTTTGGCGATCCGGAAACACAAGTCATTTTGCCGATGGCGGAAAGCGATTTGGTTGAAGCGATTTTAGCCGCGCGCGACGGCAGACTATCGGACATCACGTGGAAAAATCGCCAGGGTGGCGCCGTGTGCATCGTGCTCGCCTCCGGCGGCTATCCCGGTTCCTACGAAAAAGGCAAAAAAATCCACGGTCTCGATCATCAGTGGGATGACGGTGTGTTTGTTTTTCACGCCGGCACCAAAAAACACGGCAATGATATTGTCACGGATGGCGGCCGCGTGCTTGGGGTTACCGCCATTGATACGTCGATTTCTCGTGCCGCGGACAAAGCGTACAAAGCCGTCAAATGGATCGCCTTTGATGGGGCGTATTATCGCAAAGATATTGCGGCGAGAGTTTTAAGGTAAAATAAGTAACACAGAGATACACCGAGACGCACGGAAATTCACGGAGAAAAATCTCTGTGCTACTCCAATTTTCTCAGAGCATCTCCGTGGCAGTTTTTTTACGAAAGGATTTAAAATGAAAATATTAGTGACGGGTGGAGCGGGATTTATTGGTTCGCATATATCGGATGCTTACATTAACGCCGGACATGGTGTCGTGATTATCGACAACTTGTCGACCGGACGGGAAAAAAACGTCAATCCAAAAGCGACTTTTTTAAAAATGGATATTCGCGACAAAGCAGTTGCGGAGGTGTTCAAGGAGCATCAGTTTGATGTCGTCAATCACCAGGCCGCGCAGATGGATGTGCGCTTGTCGGTGAAAGACCCGATTTATGACGCGGAAAACAATGTCATCGGTTTTTTGAACATCGTGCAAAACGCGGCGGTCAACAAGGTCAAAAAAGTTATCTATGCGTCTTCGGGCGGCGTGGTGTATGGAGAGCAGGATTATTTTCCGGCGGATGAAAATCATCCTCAGCGGCCCTATTGCCCGTATGGCGTCACCAAGCTCATTGGCGAAAAGTACCTGTTTTATTATGCGATGAATTTCGGCCTGAAATATACGGCGTTTCGTTACGCCAATGTCTATGGGCCGCGGCAAAATCCGCACGGCGAAGCGGGTGTGATTGCGATTTTTTTGCAAAAGCTGTTTAAAAAGGAACAGGCAATCATCAACGGCGATGGCGGCCAGACGCGAGATTATGTTTATGTGGCGGATGTCGTCAAGGCAAATCTTGCGGCGCTGGACAAAGGTGACAACGATGTCTTTAATATCGGCACCGGTGTGGAAACGGATGTGAACGACATTTATCGCGAACTGAATCGCGCAACCGGCGCCAACATGCCGGAACAACACGGCCAGGGCATGCCCGGCGAACAGCGCCGCAGTGTGCTGAATATAAACAAAGCCGGCAACATTCTCGGTTGGATACCGGACTATAATTTTGCGGATGGTATCAAAGCAACCGTCGAGTTTTTTCAACAGAACGAGTTATAAAAAAGAAACCACCAATTACACGAATGACTCGAATTTACAACTTGTGGATTCGTATAAGTGGTGAAATTCATGGTTCTATTTTTATTGGCTATGCAGCAATTTGTGGAGATAAATCGTGGCGAACAGTTCAAAGTATGTCTTTGATGATTATCCGGATCAACACTGGCGAGATGTGCAGCGTCAGATCGGCATCCTCGGGCGGTCCGACAAAGTTCAGCAGCTGATCGAAACCATCATGCAGGTCGCACCGACGGATATCTCTGTTTTGATTTCCGGTGAGAGCGGCACCGGCAAAGAGCTCATCGCCAAGGCCGTGCATACGCTCAGCCGGCGTCGCGATGAGCCGCTCATCACCGTTAACTGTGGCGCCATTCCCGAAGGTATTCTCGAATCGGAACTGTTCGGGCATGAGAAAGGCTCCTTCACCGGCGCCTCAGGCCAGCGGAAGGGTTATTTTGAACTGGCCAACAAGGGCAGTATTTTTCTCGATGAAATTGGCGAATTGCCCCTGTCCATTCAGGTCAAACTGTTGCGCGTGCTGGAAGAGCGCGAGTTCATCCGTGTTGGCGGGAGCGAGTTGCAGGCGGTGGATGTGCGCTTTATCGCCGCGACCAATCGCGATCTGGAAGAGGATGTTCGAAAAGGCAATTTCCGCCAGGATTTGTTTTATCGATTGAATGCAGTGCACATCACCTCGCCGCCGCTGCGCGAGCGCCGTCAAGATGTCGCCGATCTCGTTCATAAATTTGCAACGGATTTCAGTCGCGCCAATCTCATTGAATTTAAAGGCTTTTCCGAGCGCGCCATGCACGTGCTGCAGGATTATAGTTGGCCGGGAAATATTCGCGAACTGCGTAATCTGGTGGAAAAAGTGATTGTGCTGGAAAAAGGCAACCTTGTTGATGAAAGTGTGTTGCGCAAATATATAACCATTAGCGACGGTTTTGATAAACGGTTGCCCATTCGTCTGGAAAAACAAAAGGACGAATTGGAGCGCGAGTTTTTGTTACAAGTATTATTGGAAATAAAGAGCGAAATATCTCAGTTACGAGAATTGATGCTCGCCTCTGCGCCACAACGATACAGTCTGGGCGCCTGGCGTGAAGAGCTGCCGAATGACTATTACGCGGGCAGTTCCTCCGGGAACAACAAAAATCCAGAGTCGGTGTCGGATATGGAAAAAGAGATGATCCGATCAACGTTAATAAAAACAGGCGGTAATAAAAGAAAAGCCGCCAAAATTCTCGGGTTGAGTGAACGCACGCTCTATCGGAAAATCAACAAATACGGATTGCGCGACAATGAAATTTAAATCGATTGGTTATCTAACCCTCTTCGGCATATTTTTTGTTCTTTCGTGCGGTTACTATTCACTCAAAGGCTCGCTGCCGCCGCATTTGAAAACAGTGGCCATTCCGTTGTTCGAAAATCGCACCCCGGAATTCGGCATTACGGAAACGTTGACCGATGCGGTGATTGATGAATTTGTACGTGACGGCTCGCTCAAACTTGTTGATCGTACGGCCGCAGATGTGTTGATCACTGGAACAATCACCAGTGTGAATGACCGCGCCGGCGCCTTTGACCAACAGGAAACGGTCGCGGACATTAAAGTGTACGTGTCAGTCAGCATTGAATGTTTGGATCAGGTCAAACGGCAAAAAATGTGGGGTGAGCGTATCACCCAGTTTGGCACATACGATCCGGCGGAAGGGCCGGACGGCCGGACCGGCGCGTATGACGAAGCTTTTGAGAAAATTAGCCAGGAAATTTTAAACAAGACAGTATCCAACTGGTAGATCGCAGCCGGCAAATTATACTTGCTATATTAGTTTACAAATTGTATGTTAACAACAGTTAATCAAGAGAAGCATCGGTAGGGGATGTCAAATTATGCAAAGTTTTTCGCATGAAATTGACTGGTTAAAATCCAGAATAAGTCAAGATCCGGCATCCATGTTTTATGCCCGTCTTGCCGACAGATTTTTAAAAAATAACGACGTCGATGAGGCCATCGAGGTTGCCGAAAAAGCGACGTTGCTGCATCCGCACGATGCGACGGCTCGTTTTGTGCTTGCCAAATGCTATTATGTAAAGCAGGATTATGAAAAGGCGGATAAAAATTTAACGAACACCCTGGCGCTCGATCCGAACCATCTCGCAGCGCTGGATTTGCAGGCCGATCTGTTTGGACATATGGGGCAGGGTGATCGAGCCCAGGACAGTATCGATATGCTTATCGACCTCGATCCGCTCAACGAAGCCGTGCATTTGAAGAATATCGCCGTTCCTAAAGTGCGTCATTCTGCCAAAGAAACGTTCGAGGACGAGTGGAACGCGGCATTGCTGCCGGAAGACGAACGACCGGCGCCAAGATTTGAGTCCGACTTGCCAGAAGTTCAGGATTTTGATGATCAGTTGGACACCGCGGTCGAAGAAGAGCTGGATTCGTCGTGGGAAACGAGCGAGTTCGACGAACCGTTCACTTTTGATCAGCCCGACAAGCCCGTCGGCCGGGAGAGCGTGCCGGACGATTCGTTTGAAGATGATCCTTTTGCCGATTTTGAAGAAACCGAACCGTTTGAGGATGCGGCATCTTTTCAAAAAACACGTTACGATGTTGATGAAACAGAAGCTGTTGTTGAAGATGCACCGCCGGCATTTGATGAACCGGACGTGCAACGCCACATTCACGACGAGTTTGGCAGCGAGGAAGTGCTTGACGAATCCATCGAGGATGACTTTGAGATAGATAAAAGCAAATTTCGTGAAGAAAAGAGCCGGTTCACCCGTTTGCTTGACGACATTTTCAGCTCCAATCTGGATGAAGAAGAACAGCGGGAACTCCATGAGCGAACAGCCCTCGAACGCATCGCTGATTCGGAACCGCAAGCCGAAGAACCGGAAGACTATCCGAAACGCGCCGCGACGAGCGAGGATTATGAACCGCTTTTGCCGCCGGACGAAATAATTTTCCCCGAAGAAAAAATTCTCGAGAGCGATCGATCTCACCACGAAAAATCTTTTGATTTTGATGATGAGAGCGACCTTGATGATGAGCAGGAGCTTTTGCAAAATTTTGACACAGAATGGGAAAAAGCCGCACAACAACGGGATGAAACGCCGGACCGCCGCAGTGAAGATTTTAGCAAATTCCTCGATAGTCTGGATATTCAGGACAGCCCGACGGTGGACAAAGATTTTCCCGTCGAATTTGACGATCCATTGCCCCGTTTTGACGACGATCTCGGATTGTCCGATGAGTTGAACGATCTGCTCGAACCCCTCTCCGAAGAGGATGACTGGATGCAGGAGTTGTCCGACGCCGCTTCCGAGGGCTCTATGATGGATGATCTTGACTCCGAGTCGGACATGGACGACAAAAATGAGGCGCCCTCGGTCGACAAAAAAAGCGGCAAATCGGACAAGGGCAAGTTTTACACCCCAACGTTGGGGGAAATATATGCCGCGCAGGGTCAATACGCCAAGGCCATTTCTGTTTATGAAAACCTGTTAAAAAGTGATCCTGATAACGACCTCTATCAATCCAAGCTGGTGCAGTTGCGCAAAAAATTGGCTGAGCAGCAATAAAGGTCAAATCCAAAATCGAAAACGATCCGGCCGCTTGTACAACAGGCGGCTTTTTTTTCTTACCCTCTTTATTATGAAAACTCCCGAATTTGATATCTCGGTCATCATTGTCACTTTTAACAATGAACGAATTATTCGACATTGTCTGGCGACGTTATCCGATGCCCTGGCCGGCTACTCGTCACAGCTCTGCATCATCGATAACAAAAGTACTGACGGCACCGCCGCGCTGTTGCGGCAGGACAGTTTCTGGAAACAATTCCATTTTACTGCCGTTGAAACCATTATCAATTCGAGCAATCTCGGTTATACCAAAGGCATCAACCAGGGAGTGCGGCGCGCGGTTGGACGATTTGTTCTTTTGCTGAATCCGGATATCGTTTTTCACGACCATCCGTTTGCAGAGCTGTTTGCCATTTTAGCGGACCCGAGTATCGGTGTCGTCTCGCCGCAGTTCCGTTTTCCTAATGGCGCCATTCAGCCGTCCTGTCGGCGCTTGCCGAGCAAACGCGATGTGCTGTTCGAATTTCTCGGGCTGACAAAACTGTTGTCCCAAAGCGCATTTTTTAATG
>CAYSNA010000148.1:7048-11680 GCA_964432185.1 uncultured Cytophagia bacterium | reverse complement strand
GGATCAACATAGCCGTGAATGCGCACACCGTCTTCCGGCGTGATATCCTCTTTGGCATACAACTCGGAGACGGTTAAATAATATGATGCGTTATCCTCAAAGCCGCTGAAAATTAAAAAAGCCAGCGCACCAACGATAATAACAACACCGATAATAATCTTGGGTTTCATAACATCCTCATTTTTTGTGGCCAGAAATATACTGAATGCAAAACAAATTGTCAAGTTGGTTGATTTCCACAAAATTTGCCGGTTATTTTCATTGCATTCCAAATACGTTTTTTGTAATGTGTGAATAATTCAACGCAAAGCCAGGCGCACCGAGGCAGACCGAGTTTTAGCCCGGATTACTTTAGTGTTGTTGATCGGAATCCTGTGCACTCGGCGCGCAAAGAGTTATGTGCAGCAAAAACCATTACTATGGCCTTTGATCTCAACAAACCGCTCGTGTCCATCATTATGCCGGTGTTCAATCGGCGGCATCTGGTGCATCGCGCCATCGCATCGGTGAACCGGCAGACGATTGATGACTGGGAACTGCTGATCATAGACGACGGCAGTTGGGACGGGCTCGAACTCGATATTTTGCCGCTGATCGCCGAGCAGCCGAACATGCGCTACATGAAGCACGCCAACCGTCGGTTGTCGGCCACGCGCAACATCGGTATTCACGCGGCGCTCGGGCGCTATCTCACGTTTCTCGATTCCGATGACGAATACGCGCCGGAGCATCTCAAACAACGAGTTGACTATATGCACTCTCATCCGCAGGTCGATTTCATTCACGGCGGCGTCGAACTGATCGGCACCGAGGACTCGTTTTATGTGCAGGATGCCTTTGATCCGGAGAAGAAAATCCATCTGTCCGAGTGCTGCATCGGCGCGACGTTTTTCGGCACAAAAGAAGCTTTTCTGGCGAGCGGCGGTTTTAAACAACTCCCCTACTCCGCCGAGTCGGAATTTCTGCCGCGCATCGAAAAAATATTCACTGTTGATGTTGTGGATTTCCCGACATATCGTTATTACACGGGACTTGAGGACAGTATCTGTACTCTTCGGCAAAAAGACAAACTTGACGACTGAACCATGTTAGAACTCGAATATCAAAATAAACTGTTGCGCCCCGCCTGGGTGGAGGTTGATCTGAACGCGGTAGCGCACAATGTCCGTCAGATCAAGGCGTATCTTGGCGACGTCAAGATGCTCGCCGTGGTCAAGGCCAACGGCTACGGACTGGGCGCCGTTCCAATGGCTCGGGAGATTCTCAACAATGGCGCGGATATTCTCGGCGTCGTTATGCTGGACGAGGCGTATGAGTTGCGCCGCGCCGGCATCAGCGGGCCCATTCTGAATACCGGCACGATTTTTCCGGATCAGGCGGATTATGTGGTCGATCTCGGCATCGAGCAAATGGTTTTTCAATTGGATGTAGCGAAGGCGCTGTCAAAAGCCGCTGCGGCTGTGGGCCAAACCGTAAACATCCATTTTAAAATTGATACGGGCATGAGCCGGTTCGGCGTGCCGTTTTCCAAAGCGGCTGAGGAAATCGATCATTTTCTCACTCTGCCGAATCTCAACATCGTCGGCGCCTTTACGCATTTCCCCATGTCCGATGCGATTGACAAAAGTTTTGCGCTGCTGCAAATTGAGCGTATCAAGCTGATCAAAAATCAGTTGGAGGACAAAGGCGTTGACATCCCCATATGGCACATGGCCAACAGCGGCGGCACGCTGGATTTGCCGTCGGCGCATTTTAACATGGTGCGCGTGGGGTTGATGAATTACGGCTACTGGCCCTCTCATGATGTGCGTCAACCGTTTGAGCTCAAACCGGCCATGAGTCTGAAATCAAAAATAGTGTCAATTCGAGATATTCATCGCGGCGACACGGTAGGGTACGGCCGCAAATTTATGGCGGAAAAGGACGAACGCATTGCCGTGTTGCCCATGGGGTACGCGGATGGTTATGATCGTAAATTGAGCAAAATTGCCGAAGTTTTGTGGAACGGCCGACGGCTGCCGATCATCGGCGGATTGTGCATGGATGCGGCGTTCATAAAAATTACCGACGCGCCGGAGGTTCACATCGGCGATACCGTAACGCTTTTGGGCATCGATGGCGCAGACGAGATTTCACCGCACGACATTGCCGGGCTCATCGGCTCCGTGTCGTACGAAGTGATTTCCCGCTTTGGCCGGCGCTTGCCGCGAGTGTATACAAGGGGCGGAACCATCGAACATGTTGAGAATACGTTGACCCGATTTTAACGGCCATCACTCGGTCAGGCGATTCAGGGTCGTCTCAACATCGTCCACGCTAAAAACACGGCTCCAGCGTTTTTGTTCCGCACCCCGCGAAAATAGAATTATTGTAGGTACGGTAAAGACGAGATATTGACCGCTCACGTCCGGCGTCTCGTGCGTGTTCACATACAAAAACTCGACGTTGGCAAAAGACCGCACCAGTTTTTCAATTTTCGGCAACAAGGCGACACAGACCGAACACCCGGGAAACGAAAAGTAAACCAGCAGGTTTGGTCTGTTTTGTATTTTTGTAAAAATCTCGGTTGAATTCATCTCGGGCATGTCTTTCTTGATAAAAATATAGCATTTTTTTTCGTTACCATTGGATGAAAGAATGGTGAAAAGATTCGCCTATCGCAGCAGAAAATTTATCATTGATTGACAAATTTTGCCGCCGAGGCACAAAGGACAGGAAGAAACAACACATCACCTGCGGATCGATTTTCCAACCAGGCTCATAACGATGTGGATATTTTTGACAACGTCTAGAAAATATAAGCCCTGTATACTCGGTTTCGCTCGCTATGACGCGTCAAGTAAATTTGTTCACGAACAACTCGGCATTTTTTGTGAGGTCACATGGATATCAGAACAGGTTTTTCAAACGAACAGGATGCTTTTGCCGCCGGCGTCCAGGTCATTGAATCGGCGCAAAACGGCAAAACCGATTCGGACATCGGCCTGGTGTTAGCCTTGTGTACCAATCATCTGGATCAGCACACATTCGTTCTGGGCATGGAGTCAAAACTGCCCGAGGGCACGCCGATTGTCGGCTGCACAACGATCGGCGTGATCAGCAATAGTCTTATTTCCTACAACCGACCCTCGGCCGCGGCGCTGCTTTTTCCCCAATATCCCATGCGGACGCACGTTGCCATGGCCAGATTGACTGAGAATAATGAAGAGGCAGCCGGCGCCGAAATTGCGCAAAAGATGGGGTGCCGGGAGCAGGATCAATTTCTTTTCATCCTCTACAACATGATTAAAAAACCGCCAAAGCATCGTACGCCGCCCAAAATGAACTCGCTGCTGTCCATATTAAAGGGCATTGACAGCGGCAATAGATTTAACACGCCCATCTTTGGCGCCGGTGCTATAGGCGATTACACGTTTTCGGCGTCGCACGTGTTCAACAACCACACTGTTGCCGCCGATCTATTGATTGGTGTTTCGTTTTGCGGCGATTTTTATTTTGATTACATGATCACGCACGGCTGCACTCCCTTTGACGGCTCTTATCACACCATAACCCAAAACGACGGTTCGATCATATTTGAGCTGGACGGCAAGCCCGCCATTGAAGTGATCAATGAGATGTACGGCAGCCGTGACTGGCAGCGCGATTTGCCGGTGAAGGAGTTGACCATCGGCGTCAATCTTGGGGATAAATACGCCTCGTATTATGAAGGCAATTATATCAACCGGCTCATTGCCGGACCGCATTTGTTGGCAAAAGGCATTATCACGCCGGAACCGGATTGGCAGCCGGGCACCGAAATTCAATTTATGGTGCGCGATAATGAGCAGATGATCACATCAGCCAGGGACCGCGCCACGGCCCTGCTGCAAAAGATCGTTGATGCCGGCAAAAAACCACAGCTTGGACTTTATATCGACTGCGCCGGGCGCACCTCCTATTTTGCCAACAGTTTGTATGAGGAAGCATCCGTCGTTCAAGCTGTGTTCAATGAATATGACGTGCCGCTGTTTGGCTTTTATTCGGGATTGGAAATTGCCCCGTTCTTCAGTAAAAGTCGAGGTTTGGAATGGACCGGCGTACTCATCGTACTCGCCGAACATTGAGGACATAAACAATGCCGGAACACAAGCACGACAAGAACAACCGCCTGCAGGAACTGGAACACGAGCTGGAAGAATCGCGCAAGCGGGAAAAGTATTATCAGGAGATCGCCTCACTCGCCGGGCGCAAGCGGCTGCTGGAAACCCGAGAACTGTCGGAATTGGTGATAAAATATCGCGCCGACCAGGAGTTGCTGTCCGCAAACAGTGAGCGGTTGGAAGAGCTGGTCAAGGCGCGCACCAACGAACTTGAAGCTACAAATGAGCAGCTCCGCCATATCATCCTCGAACAAAAGCAAACCCAGGAACAATTGGAGCAAGTTGTCAATCTCGATCGCATCATTCTGGATATTTCTTCGGAATTCATCAATCAATCAGCACAAAAAATTGACTCCGGCATTCATCATGCGCTGGAGCGAATCGGTCGCAGTGCGAACGCCGTTCGCGTTTCCCTGTTTATTGTCTCACAACACAGCGAGACCATTTTAAATACGCACGACTGGAAAAAAAAGAAAACGCAGAAACTCGA
>CAYSNA010000148.1:0-6948 GCA_964432185.1 uncultured Cytophagia bacterium | reverse complement strand
GTTAAAATCATCAGCGATGTTCTCGTCAATGCGCTGGATCGAAAAGTGACCGAAGTGTCCATGCGAGAGTCCGAAGAACGCTACCGCGATCTCGTCGAAAAAGCCGGGCTCGCGATTGTTATGGATGCGGAAGACGGCTCGTTTCATTATTTCAACAAAAGGTTTGCCGATCTTTTCGGTTACAGCGAAAAAGAAATTGCCGAACGAAACATGGCGGATTTGATCCATCCCGATGACGTTGACCGGGTGATGGCTTTGCACGAAAAACGCTTTCACAACGAAAAGGTGCCGACCCGTTACGATTTCCGCGGCATCACCAAAAATGGCGATACCCTCTATCTTGAAGTTGACGTCGTGGCGTTAAAAATGAAAAATCAAATGATTGCCACGCGCTCCTACATTTGGGATGTGTCGCATCAGGTACACGTCCAGCGCACCATTCAGGAATCTGAGGAACGCTATCGTAATCTCGTGGAAAATTTTTCCGATATCGTCCTGATCATGTCGTATCAGGGGCATCTCCACTACGTGAATCCCGCATTCACCAGGCAAACCGGTTATGACATCAGCGAATTCGAACAGGCGAAAAAAATCTTCACGCAGGTGCCGCGGCAGTATGAGCGGCTGAGAAAATGGGGCGCCGACTTTCAACAAAGCGGCAAGGATGTTTCAAAGCCAATCGAGTGTCAGTTCACCAACCGCGCCGGGGATACATTATATTATTCGGTGATCATTGCACGAATCAGCTACAAGCAAGATCCGGCCCTGCAATTCGTGGCCCACAACATCACCGATCAAAAAAAGGCGGCATTGGCCCTCAAAAGAACAGCCGATTTTGAACGCACCGTGTCCGAAATCATGTCGCAATTTGTCGGCAGTAAAATTACCGACGCGTCATTGCAAACGGCGTTGCAGGCCGTTGCCCTGTGGAGTCATGCCGGTCGGGCGACCATTTACCGAGTGATCGAGTCCGGCCACTATCTTTCCAGTATGTACGAATGGTGTGATACAGGCGTGGAGCCACTGTACGTTCACCGGCAAAACATCCCCATCGGCCATCTTGCCGCATGGGATAATATATTGGCCAGGCACGGTTTGATCCATATACCGGACGTCTCACAACTTTCGCCGGACATGGCGGCCGAACACCTGGTCAAAAACACCAAAGATATCAAATCTTTTCTCTTTCTGCCGTTCCGGGTTCAGAATAGAACGTACGGGGCGATCAGCCTGGAAGATACAAAGATGACCAACCGCTGGTCCAGGGACGATATAAAACTGCTGCGGCTCACCTCGGAAATCATCGGCAATGCGTTTGAACGCATTGAAGCGGAAGAACGATTGCGCCGCAGTGAAGAGCAATACCGAACGTTGTTCGAGAGCAGCAATGATGAAATTTTCGTGCATGGTATTACCAGTCAGAATAAGCCGTCAACTTTTATCAACGTGAATGAAACCGCATGCCGGCGCCTGGGTTATGAAAAGCATGAACTTTTGCGCAAAACGGTCTATGATATTGATGCGGAAAGTGAACATGATAAAATTGTCGGCACCAGCAAGACGATTCTGCGGAACGGCTACCATATTTTCGAAACCCTTCATAAAACCAAAGACGGGCGGTGCTACCCGGTTGAGGTGAGCGCGCATATTATTGAGGTGGGCGGACGCGCGATGGTCATGTCCATTGCGCGGGATATTTCCGAGCGCAAACGTATTGAAGAGGAGCTGCAAAAATCGCAGCGTCTGGAATCCATCGGCATTCTCGCCGGCGGCATTGCGCACGATTTTAACAATCTGTTGTCCATCATCCTTGGCAATGCCCAACTGGCCAAAATGATGGGGGAACAGCAGAAGGACATTTCGAAATTTTTGCAAAATATCGAGGAAGGCGCGGCCCAGGCCAGTACGCTGACGCGCCAGTTGTTGACGTTCTCCAAAGGCGGCGCGCCGATCCGCGAGGTCTATCCGCTGACGGAGCTGATCCAGAACGCCGTCCAGCTCGCTCTCAGCGGCCTCGATGAACACGCCGTTTTTGATTTTGATCCCGATTTGTACCACGCCAAAGTGGACAAGGGACAAATCAATCAGGTCATCCATAACCTCATCCTCAACAGCGCTCAGGCCATGCCGATCGGCGGTATGATCGAAGTGTCGGCCAAAAATGTGCATAGTGATGAAGTGAAATCGCTGCGGCGGGTTCAGCCCGGCGACTATGTGCGCATTCGCATCAAGGATTACGGCATCGGCATAGCGGAGGAGAACCAGCAAAAAATTTTCAATCCCTACTTTACGACAAAAGAAAAGGGCAACGGCCTCGGCTTGACCGTCGCCTATTCGATCATCAAAAAACACGACGGCCTGCTGACGCTGAATTCGACGCCCGGCGAGGGCACAACAGTTGACATTTACCTGCCGGCGGTGCGCGAACAACGGCACAAAAAACCGTCACACGACGCGGAATCCGAGAGGCTTGGCGGTTTCGCTATCGTTATGGATGACGAAGCGATGATACTGGATGTTGCCGAAAGCATGCTGCGCCAGTTGGGATTTCAGGTGGAACGCGCCTTGAACGGGGAAGAACTTTTGCACAAATATCAACACGCGCTTGAGACCGGACAAAAGCCCGATGTGGTGATTATGGATTTGACCATTCCCGCGGGTATGGGCGGCACAGAAGCCATAAAAGAATTGCGGCAACTTGATCCGGAGGTCAAGGCTCTGGTTTCAAGCGGCTATTCGAACGACAAGATCATGTCGCATTACGAGCGTTACGGTTTTGCCGGCGTCCTCGCCAAGCCGTACACGCTGGATGATTTGCAGCGGGTCATTACCAAAGTGCTGAAAACTTAGGCGGGAAGCTTGATGACCCGCTTTGCCGGATCATCTTGCCGGCGATAGAACAGGGCGACGTGCCCGATCATCCCGACCATGTCGCAGCGGCAAGTCTCCTCAATTTGAACGTTCAACTCTTTTTTCTGATCTTTAAAATCAAGATATCGAACTTTGATCAGCTCGTGATTGTCCAGTTCCGCATTTATGGCCGAGAAGACCTGCTCCGTCAAACCATTTTTGCCAATGTGGATGTTGGGTTTCATTGTATTGGCCAGGCTGCGCAAATAACGCCGCTGAGAGCCCTTTAATTTGTCCATGTTGTCCTCAAAAGTTAACGTACATAATCCTGGATGCCGCGACACAACCAGTTCGCGACAGCCTGCCGATTGTTGACGATGACCAGCCGATCCTGATCGAGCTTGTTGCGAATATTCGCCACCTCAATATACACGGTTGTCGGCAGCACATTTCGCAGCATATATAAATCCCGCCAGGTGACCGTGCCGCCGTAGCCGCGTCCCGGCTGATGCTCGGCATATTCCTTTTGCACCCGTTTGTGCAGCGTTTGCGCCAGTCGCCGGCCGGCGCTGTTATTTTTTTTGTAATAATAAAACAGGTCGATGCGCTGGGAATTGGAGCGCGAATCCACGTGCACCACAATGGTGTACTGATCTTTGGCGCGCCCCTTGTTTTGTTGATACAGGCTGTTGATGATCTCCGCCCGTTTGGCCAGGCGCGTCTTCGTCCGGCTGGAAATTCGGGCGCCGCCGTGATAATACTCGTCATGATCGCCGAGCAGAATGGCCTGGTCCCGAATGCCGTCGTTCCGGTCGCGCACAATGACGTACACCGTGGCGCCATGTTCGATCAACCGCCGCGCCATGCGCAGGGTGATGTCGTAGGCGTACTCGTCTTCGTACAAATTATAATTGCCATATTTGCCGTACGCCCCAGGATCGGGTCCGCCGTGCCCGCTGACGAGATAAAAATAATAGCCGCTGAGCGAATCATCCTGCCGCACCACATCGGCATAGGCCGAGCCGAAAATCGAAAAATGCATCGATCCCGAGACCGGATCGTCAACCGTTGTCACGGCCTCATCCGCTGGTTGCACAACGGCTGCCGGTGTATTATTCGGCAACGAGAAAAAAGGCACCCACAGTTTTTTATCCTCGGTATAATGCGACTGCCGCACACCGGCTTGCTGCAGTTCTTCATTATAATTTTGAATGGACTTGGCGCGCTGATAGTCCGTAATGCCCAGCGTGGAGCGAATGGTGAGTCCGTCAAAATCATAAATCAGAATCGGCAGATGATAAAAAATTTCGAGATTCAGCTCATGAGTGGCGCCGAGAAGATCCTCATTAATCTCTTTAAATTTGGCGACATAATCCGGCGTCGTCGGCAAATGATAGCGACGCAGCATGGCATAAATGCCGTCTCCTTGCTTGGGATTCGCGTTCACCCACGTCTGTGAATAGGCGCTGTAAAAAGTGGCAAACAGAACAAGCGAATAAAAGATTTTCATATCGATTTTAGTCGCAACGTTTGGTTTTTCTTTATCATTTGGTTTTTTAACAGCACACAAAAAGGAAAAATGCCGGTTATTTCACGATTTTTAAGCCCAACAGCGTCACGTCGTCTTCAAAATGATGATTCGGATTACAGTCCAGACCGTACTGATAAATCTCGTCGAGCAGATCGGGCAGCTGCAGATGGCAGCGCTGCTGCACAAATTCAGTCAGTTTGGCGATATCCCCTCCTTCAAAGCGTTTGCCAATGGATTCTGAAATGGCGTCGGTATAGAGGATGACCATATCGCCCGGCTGCAGGTAAACCGAACCTTCACCAAATTTCACCATATCGTCGCTAAAAATTCCGACGAGCGAGCCCTTGGTGGATAATTCTCTGACCTCCTGCGACTGCGGCCGCACAAGCAGCGCCGGCGGATGACCGGCTTGCGTGTACACCAGCTCGTGCGTTAATTCGTTGTAAATCATGTAAAACATGGTGGCAAAAGTGCCGCCGGGCATTTTATTGACGATTCGTTTATTGGTCTCGGCAATAACATCGCTGGTGGACAAGACGCCGACGGCGGAATTTTTAAATGCTGTCGAACTCATAAACGTCAGCAACGCCGCGGGAATGCCGTGTCCGGTCACATCCGCAATGAGAAAACCATAAGAGTATTCGGTGAGGCGGACGATGTCATAAAAATCGCCGCCAATCTGCGACAGCGGCACAAATTTCGACACCACATTGATATAGTCGGACCTGGGCATTTTAAGCGGCAAAATGGCTTCCTGCGCGCGCTTGGCCTGTTCCAGTTCCGCGCTCAATTCGGTGTGAAATTTTTGCAGTTTGGCGTTCGCCAACTCGAGGCGCGTGCGCGTCTCTTTGAGCTCGGTAATATCAAATTGTACGCCGACAAAATTGACGATTTTGCCGTTGGCGTCGCGCAATGGCGTCAGCGACAGCCGGTTCCAGAACCGGGAGCCATCCTTGCGGTAATTCAGAATATCAACTTTACACGCCCGGCCGCTTTTCAGGGCAGCGCGAATTTCTTCCACCGCTGCGGGATCAGTATCGTCGCCCTGTAAAAATCGGCAGTTTTTTCCGAGAATTTCCAGCCGCGTATAACCGGTCAGACGCTCAAAACCTTCGTTGGCATAAATCACCGGATTATCGGGCAGGGTTGGATCGCTGATGACGATCCCCTCGTAAGCCTCATTGGTGGCATCAGCAATGAGCCTTAGAAAATAAAGTTGATCGTCATCGGTACTATGTGAAAGAATATTGGATAAAATCGCCATAAGCTAAAAAAAGTAATGCAGACCAACCTGAGGAATGTACATCACAAAATCACCCTCGGATGAGAACGTGAGCGGCCACTCGATGGCCAAACGAATATTCGGCGTAAAACGGATTTCAAAGCCGAAACCGCCACCACCGTAAAAAGTGTTGTCTTTCTCCACGCGCGTTTCGGACTCGCCGACCGGGACATAGTCGTAATAATTGCCGTTTAGCTGCGGTTCATAACGCTGCTCCTTGATGGTGTCCCATCGAAAAAAGCTGCAAAACCCGGTAAACACATAAAGTGTCGAAATTTTTGATTTATGCAATGATTTTAAAAACATCAGGCCGATGTTTGCGTGCGTTTCCCGCACCCATTGCGATTGCGTAAATCCTTCCAGTTCCGGCTTGGGATAAGCCGGATCGTAATAGGTGCGCTGCGGATACGATTCATCCATCCCGCTGTCCTTGATCGACAGACCGCCGACGGTTACCTGCACGCCGTAATTTTCCATCATCACCCGGTACGACAAGCCAATGCCGGAGAGTTGTCCGGCGGCGAATCCCACACCGTGCGTCGGCTGGGCGACAAGCGGCGAAACCAGCACCATCGCCAAAAGACAAAACAACACCGTTCGAGTCATAATTCTCTTCCCTTATACAGTACCGAGTTTTATAAATGTAAACAGTTGTGGCGAGATTCGCAAATATAATAATATCTGCGTGATGTTTTAAAAACGGAGGGATAGTAGTCGGACAATTTTTGAAAAAATCATGGCCGGATTCGCCAAAGAGGGTCGCGCCTTTAATCAAATGATATCTTGAGAATCTCGGCGGGCAAGTTTTCTGTGGTGATGAGAACGGAGCGGCCGTCGACATCAAAACACATGGCTTCAGCCTGTTTGAGGGCAGGATATTCGATCAACGCGCGACTGGAATCGTTCAGGGCTTCACTATAGGGCACCTGTGAGGAGAGATCGTACGTGAACAAGCGGCGGTAAGTGAGAACGGCCACTTTGTTATTCGGCCGGATGTCCAGCGCCGTCGGTTGAGCATGATATTTATCAAGATTCGACTTGATCTCATCATTCGTCGGTTGCGGGATGCTCGTGACCTCGCCGCGAAAATACGCCGTCACCAGGCTGAGTTTCGAGTTCAAATCAATCTCGTACAATCGCGCCGGAACATCCCGTTTGCTGAGCAGAAGAATTTTGCCGCGAACCGGATCAACCGCCAGCGCCTCACAATCGCGCGCTCCGTCGTTATAGCGAAAATCGATGCGTCGTTCAACATTTACTTTTTCATCGGTCAACAGCGGTTCTT
>CAYSNA010000147.1:0-11921 GCA_964432185.1 uncultured Cytophagia bacterium | reverse complement strand
ACACCACCGGCAGCTCCATGGCCATGGCCTCGGCAATAACATTCGGAATGCCGTCGCGGTTGCCGTCTTTTTCAATAACACACGGCAGGACAAAAATATCGGCGCGCTCATAATAGGCTTTGATCTCTGTGGATGGCAACGCACCGATTAGTTTCACTTCATCATGCAGCCGCGTTTCGTCGATGAGCCGCGTCAACTCGCCATAAATCGGCCCGTCGCCAACAATTCGGCAGTTGAATTCAAATCCGTGATCACGTAATTGGGCGCAGGCCTTTATCAAAATATCAAAACCCTTTTTCGGCACCAGGCGCCCGACAGAAAACAGTTCGATCACTTTGTTATCCGGCCGATGGTGGCGCTCAAATTTTGAAGTATCGATGCCGTGATAGATGGCGGTGATTTTTTCCGGCGTTATCTCCTTTTCATATTCAAGCAGCGCCGCTTTGTTATAATTTGTGCAGGTCAGCACAAAGCGCGCGTTTTTCAATTTTTCGTGCAAATTGAATTGCGGCGTAAAAATATCATACGCATGCGTGGTGACGCCATAGTCCAGACCGAGCAATTTGGACGTTAACAGTGCAAAACTCGCGGCCGCATCGGCAAAATGAGAATTGAAAAATGTGATGTTATCGTCCAGCATTTTTATCGCCAACGGCGCGGCGAGCAAAAAGTGCAGGAACAAATCCTGACGCTGCTCCTTGCTCATATCCTTTTTGCGCGCCAAGGTCAACAACAACTTGACGATGGATGTTTTGTTGTGGCGCTTGCGCATCGCACAAAAAAAAGTGCTGATATAGCGAATCGGCGAGCGGTAAACAAAATACATATGTGAGCGGACGAGTCGACGCACAGACAATTTGGGGATCAGATAATCCACGTCCTGCAATCGCGGATAGGTTTCATCCTCCTGACCGTCCAGAGGATAAAACAGCGAATAAATCTTGAGCGGCAGTCCCAAATCCTGCAGCGCCAACATTTCCTTGCTGATGAACGTCTGTGACAAAACCGGATACAGATTGTGTATAAAGCCGATTTTGGGTAACTGCGTGTCAGCCATTTTTTACGGATGCCTTGTTCATATAACGATCCAGCTTGTCACGATAAAAATCCGCGGTGCGCTGAACGCCGGTTGCCAAATCAACTTGTGGTTTCCAGCCGGTGGCTTTGTTGAATTTTTCAAAAGTGACGACAAACTTGCGAATGTCAATACTCTCGCGTTCGGGCGGAAACGGAATGTGCACATAATTGCCCTGGCCAACCGCATGGATGACCTGCTTGACCATATCGAGGAAATAGCTCTCCACGCCGGAGCCAATAAAAAAGATGTCGTTGTTGGCAGAATCACAAATGCCGGCGCGCACAAAACCATCGACCACATCATCGATGTAAACGTAATCGCGCGTCTGCAAACCGTCGCCGTATACAGTGATGTCCTTGCCGGTCATGGCATTTTGGATGAACCAGTTGAGGATGCCGTAAAAACCGTGCTCCATTTGGCAGCGCGGGCCGTACACGTTATTTAGTCGCAGCGACACCACCGGAAAACCGTAAATGTGGCCGTAAAGCAGCAGATACTTTTCCGCCGCCAGTTTGTTGATGCCGTACACATCCGTCGGTTCGGTCGGATGCGCTTCATCCACCGGCAAATAAACCGGCTCGCCAATTTGGCCGCGGCTGCCGGCGTAAACGATTTTTGCTTTACTTTCAATCTCCGCCATAATCTTGCACAATTTGATCGTGCCGTTGCAGTTAATGTCCGTATCCAGTTCCGGATCGGCCATGGAGACTTCGCGGCCAACCTGCGCGGCGAGATGAAAGATAATATCTTTCCCGATAACATGTTGCTTTAATTTTGCCTCATCGCGGATGTCGCCAAAAACAACCTCAACGTTATCGCGGATGCCGTCGAGATTAGCCCAGTTCCAGCCGTAGGGATCGAGGCAGGCATCATAAACGGTCACGTTCGCGCCTTCGCTCACCAATCGGTGCGCCAGGTTGCTGCCGATAAATCCGAGTCCGCCGGTAATTAAAATATTCTGTCCATTTAATTTTGAAAAATCAACGTCCATGTGAGTTCATATCCTTTAAGAGTTCTGCAAATCCTTGTCCCAGTTTGTCCATCGTGCAATGTTGTTGAAACACCGCGTATCCGCCTTGAGCGATTTTATCACGTTTGGCTTTGTCTTTTTTTAATTCGAGAATCGCATCGGCCAAGGCCTGCGGATTGGCGCGTTCGACCAGATACACGCTTTCATCATGTTTGAGCAGTTCCTGCACCGGCTGGTTGCGTCCGGTGATCAACGGCTTGGCCATGCCAATGGATTCAATCACTTTATTGGTAAGCACGCGCAACATGCGGTCATTGTCGCCAAAAATGCCCAGGCAGACATCAGCCTTGGCCATATAATCGGCCAGTCTATCGTACGGCACAACATCAATAAAAGTGATATTGTGCAGATCGAGGTCGCGGGCGAGTTTTTTATCGCGTTCATAGGTGATGCCTTTGCCGATGATCTGAAAGTGCACATCCTCGTCCCGCAAGATATTTGCCGCGTGAAAAATATATTTGACGCCATGAAACGGCGCATACTCGCCGTGAAAATGCACGAGAAATTTGTCCGTCTCTTTTTCAACTTGTCGAGGGTAGATGGCCCGATCGTCCACGGCGAGAAAGATACGGCGAAATTTTTCTTCTTTCACTTTAAATTTTTTGGCGAAATCGCGAATATGGTCATCCGTTTCCAGCACCAGTTTTTTCGACAGCTTGCAAGAAAGAATATCGCTCCATTTGTAAAATTTGGCTTTTAAGCTTTTCGTGGATGCGGCGCTGCGGTCGTTCACCATGGTGTCAAACGTGGCGATGTACATATCGAATAAAATCGGTTTCCAGGTCAGCAGTTTGATGAACGGCAGAATGATCTGGCCATAAAATCCAACGACCACCACATCGCAATGGCGCGCAAGTCTGGCGGCGCGCCAAATGAGTGCGGGATAATGTTTGAATGATTTGTCCGGGGGAAAGCAGCCGACGACATCAAAGCCTTGCGCTTTGAGCGCGTTGAAGACGATGCGAGTTCGGGAATAGCTTTCCTCTCGACCGGCGACGTATAGAATTTTCATGTCCGCTTTACTTTCCCGATGAATCCGAGTGCTCGATTTTTTTCAATCGATAGAGCGCATTTTCAATGAGCTGCCGATTGGAGCCGATGATGTCGGCGATAAATCCGAGCACAAAAATTTGAAAACCGAGGAGCAATAACACCGCCGTTAAAATCAGCGATTGGATATGCCCGGCGCCGCCCTGGGTGATATAAAAATAGAGGAATCGCAAGCCGATCAACAGGCCGCCGCTGAATAAAATGGCGCCGATGGTGGTGAACATTTTCAGCGGCTCGTACATGGTGTAAATGCGCACCATGGTCGCGACGGAGCGTTTGATGTAACTCCAGTTGCCGCGGAACAAGCGCGACTCGCGCAATTTTTCGTTGGTGCGGATCGGCACGTGCGAGACAGCAAGATTTTTTTTGCCCGCCTGGATGATCGTTTCCAGCGTATAAGTAAAGGCGGAGACGACGTTCATCTGCAGCGCCGCTTCGCGCGACAGGGCTCGAAAACCACTGGTGGCATCCGGAACGGTTGTGCCGGAAACCTGGCGAACGACCCAACTGCCCAGGTTTTGCAGACGTTTTTTAAACCAGGAGAAATGCAAAATGCCATTGGTCTGGCGGTCACCGATAACCATCTCGGCTTCGCCGTTGACGATCGGCTCAACCAGTCTGGCGATGTCCGCGCCGTTGTATTGATTATCCGCATCCGTATTGACGATAATGTCGGCGCCAAGACGCAGACAGGCATCGATGCCGGCCATAAAACCCTTGGCCAGTCCCTTGTTTTTCGGAAAACTGATGACATGATGCACGCCGTGTTCTTTCGCGACCTCTACGGTTTTATCGGTGCTTCCATCGTTGATGATCAGATATTCGATCTCGTCGACACCATCGATCTGGCGCGGCAAATCTGCCAGGGCAACCGGCAATGTTTCTTCTTCGTTGAAGCAGGGTATTTGAATGATGAGTTTCAATGTTGTCCTGTCTTTTTTATTGGCTAAAGTCAGTCCCGCGCAGGCGGGAATCCATCTTTGTCGAAGAACGGACTCATGCCTGCGCCGGAGTGACTTGCTTTACAAATTTATTCAATAATCTCTTCAATATTATACTCTCTGATATTGCGGGCATGAGTGAAAATAATCATTTCGCCCAGCAAACCGACGGCGATCATTTGCAAACCAATCACCAGAAAGACTGTTCCCAATAACAGCATGGGCCGACCGGCAATACCGCCGATGCCCAAAATTCGATAGACAAAAAGATACAAATCAATGACAGCGCCAATAGCGGCGAGAATCGCGCCGCCAAAACCGAGAAAATGCAGCGGTTTTTTCGAATAACGGCTGAGGAAAACGACGCTGATCAAATCGAGCAAACGGCGGATGTAATCTTTCGGCTTGAGCGATTGATCAAATTTGCCCGGAAGCTGCTCGACACTTTCTTCCGCCACTTTGTAACCCTGACGACTGGCCAGAACAGGCAAAAAAGAGTTGAGCGCGCCATACACCGGCACGCGATCAAGCACCTCACGGCGAACCGCAATGACACCGCTGTTGATGTCTTGCAAGTTCAGCTTGGAGATTTTATTGGTGATCTTGTTGAACAGATTTGACACCGTTTGGTTGAGATGCGAATCGCGTCGCGGAAAACGCACGCCGATAACAACATCCGCATGCTCAAGCTTTTTCACCAGACGGCCAAGATGTTTGGCATTGACGCGCACACGCGAGGTGTAAAAAATAATCCGGTCGCCCACCGCCGATTCCAGCGCCGCTTCCAAAACGGACGACTCGCCAAAGGCCGTGCGCAGTTTGATGATGCGCGTATTGTCCGACTGTTCGCCAATCTCTTTTAATTTTCGCCACGATCCGTCCGTGCTGCCATCATCCACATAGATGATTTCAAACGTTTCGCTGCTCTCGCCCTGCATGGCGCGCAAGTCCGAGTCCAGTTGCTCAAGATACTCTTTTTGGTTTTTGACCGCCACAATCACCGACACCAGCGGTTTGGGTGACACGAGTGGAAAATCAATTTCGTTTGTGTTTGGGAGTGCCATATCAAATCCGTTTTAATAGTTTAGATCATAACTGAACGCGCGGCGTTCGCCACTGTCGGTGATCATTTTGCCGATCAGACCAAGGCTCAAAAAAAGAAACGACGCCGCCCACAATAACACCGTCATGGTGATCGAAATATTGATTGCGCCGACATCCATGGTGGTGGAGAGAAACTGGACAATCGACATAAAAAATGTAAAAAAACCGGCCAGACCGGTTAATATTGAGAATTTCGCAAAAAAGCCAAGCGGATTGTGTAAATGTTGCATGAGCAGCCGAATCGTCGTCAAATCCATGATGACGCGAAACGTGCGGCTGATGTTGTATTTGGAGACGCCAAACTGCCGCGCATGATGGCGCACCGGCATTTCGGCGATTTCGCTGCCTTCCATGCGCATGAGCGCCGGAATGAAACGATGGAATTCGCCATACAACGAAATGCGTCGGAGGATGTCGCCGCGAAACGCTTTGAGGGAGCAGCCGGTGTCGTGCAGTTTGACATCCGTGACCGAACAAATAATTTTATTGGCGATACGCGACGGGATGAGCCGCGTGACCAATTTGTCCTGACGATATTTTCGCCAGCCGCTCACCACGTCATATCCCTCTTCGAGCTTTTCGACAATCCTGCCAATATCGCGCGGATCGTTTTGCAGATCGCCATCCATGGCGACCACGATATCACCGCGCGTCGCTTCAAAACCGGCGGCCATGGCGGCGGATTGACCAAAATTGGCGCGAAACAGAATGACGCGTAAGGGTTCATATTCGTTCGCCAAACGACGCATGATGTCGCGCGTGCTGTCCGAACTGCCGTCATCGACAAAAATCACTTCGTACGTTTTGCCGACCTCTTCAAGAGACGCGTGCAGCACATCCCACAAACGTTCGATGCTTTCTTCTTCATTATAAAACGGCACGACGACCGAGATATATGGATTTTGTTTTTTTGCCACGAAATAGATCCTGTTAATTCACACCACGGAAAAGAACATTCTAAAGCACGGTGCCTTTAGATTTTTTTTGAATGAGCAAAAATGCCACAAGCACAAGCGGCAACAACACCGCGATTTCAATAGTAACTGTTCGTAAATTATGAGCATTAAAAAGGCTTTGAAAAAAATACTTGGAATCTGATACGCGCGATACGTCCGAAAAAATGAGCACAGGTGAAATGACAAACTCGTTGGAAAACGGCCACCACAGCGGGCAGCCAAACGGTTCACGTTTATCCAACGCCAGAATATCTAAAAGCACATGACTTGTACCTGCAGAAATAAAAAACGCGGACGATTTCATCGCACTTTCTTTTTTCCATTTTGCATATACGAGACCGCCGACCAATCCTGCAAGAATCACAAAAACAAAGCTATGGGTGAACAAGTGATGGTAGCGGTTGGCATCGCCAACAATAAAACCGAACAAAAAATCAATGTCCGGCAGCAGGGCAAAAAAGCTGACGAGAAGCAAAAAGAGCACGCCTCGCCGCTTTTGCGCGGAAAAGAGAATGGCGCCTGCAAGCGCATGTCCGATGGGTGTTGGCATGTGTCCTTTTCAATATCTACATAATGGTTTAGCTTTGCGGTGGGAAGCATAAAGAATGCCAAAGCCTGTCTAAAAAACAACGGCACAGATCGGGTAAAAAGTCCTTCTATAAACCACTTAATTATAGGGCCTTAAAGCGGGACGATCAAAAACGAATAAATGGAAAAACATCAACCAGAATGACATGGTTGTTTTTAAGCGGACATTTGCGATACTATTGTGGAACACCCAAACCGGGAATGATTTGGGTGTTTTATCGATCATTCATCTGCAATAATTTGCACTCCCTGCACGACATCCGGCGGCGTGTTATCGATTTCAAAATTTTCACTGCCGAGGACAACGCGAATCGTTCGACCGGCCGGTACGGTCAGGCGGACGAGATTATTTTCGATCGTCGTGTTCGGCACACCGTCAACGGTAACGCTGACGATTTCTTCCGGGATGTAGCCGGATTGCGCCCAGACGACCTTATTTTGGTTCGTCGAGTTGGCGATGTAAAAAGACTTGTTTGAACCATTTACACTTTCGACCAATGCCGCCAAACCGTCATCAAGCCCGAGAGATTTATCCTCTTTAAAATACATTATTTCTTTCCATGGCATTTCACCACGCTGCGCATAGATGCCGCCAAAGGGCACGAGCGTCAATCCCCACTCGCCGCCGATGGTCGGAAAATCATCCGCCTCTGCCGGGATCTCGGAAAGCGCTTTGATTTGCTCAAGCTGCTTTTTTGCATTGTTGATGGAGCGGCTGTTGATCAGGCGAATTTTGTCCTCGCCGCCCTTTTTTCGATACACCCAAAAATGATGTTCGGATTCCGGATAAACCGGAACCTCATACCATCGCCACATAAATTGCTCAAACGCATCATCTTCTATTTGATCAAACAAACTGACTTCAACCGCCGACCAGACGGTGATTTTGTCATAATCCGCAATCCATTTGGTGCCGTCAAATTTGTGCGCGGCCTGATCGCCGGTGCCATTATCAAAAAGGGTTTGCAGATGTTTTTTCATGGCCATCAAGGGTTTGCGATCGCCGGTCAGGCGGTAGTAATCGATGAAAGCGCCGCGCATATCGCGCATGGCGTTATTGCCGGCCTCCTGCCAGCCCCAACCGGGCTCATATTCGGCATGCCACCAGACGCCGCTGTACGGACCAAATTGTTTGCTGTAGGGATCAACCGATGCCGGCATCACATAATAGCCGTTCTCGCGCTCGTTCTTTTCCATGATATCGATCCAGCCGTACAAATAATCACGCGACCAATCGAGAAAGCGCTTATCTTTGGTGACGTAATAGGTGGCCAGCGCCATTTTGACGAACTGTAAATTAAACGGCCAGTCAATGGCGTAACTGTTATTTTTGTCAATGGCGCGCGTGCCCGGTCGCACGGAACGCATCAGCGCGGTTTCAGGATTGTACCAGTGGTGCATATCGGGAACAAGATTCGCGGCGTGTTCCGTCACATCGTACAAGGCGTTGACAACGTCCTGATCAGTCGGCTTTGCCCAGACAAGATTGGCGAGAACAATCAAGCCCTCAAGCGTATGCTCGGTGTCAAAAAATTTATCGCGATAATAACCGTGTTCAAAATAATTGCCATCTTCAGCCCGACGAATATAAGTCATGGCCGCCCCTTTGACGCTTTCGTAGACCGATTCATCGCCGGATAAATAATAATAGCACAACCAAAAATAAAAGATTTCCGTCTCATCATCCCATTTCCACACGTTCAGGTAGGGATAAATCGAACCATCCGCATATTGCCATTTTTGCGTTTCGCGGATGGATTCGCCGACGATGGAACGCAGCTGCAGTTGATCCGTGGCCCATTGCGGCACTTGCGCCACAGCGCTAGCCGCGAGAAGGAAAATCATCAAAACTAAAATTCGACGCTGTTTCATACTCAATGCCCAACAATTATATGCTGTTTTTTATCAATGGCTGCTGTGGTTGCAAGGATCGAACCAATGCGTGATGGCGCGTTTCCCTTGATGCTTTTTCATTTTTTTTTAGGATGGTTTTATCAGGTGACAGTAAATGAGCATAAATATCCCGCCATTGCGGTCCCCTCGTCCAGTGAACGCTGCCCATTTTACGCACCGTTTTTGTGCCGCGCCTGTCCAGTACTCGCAGCACCGCAGTCGCCATCTGTCACAAACCTCATAACATTCAACTCTCCATTAACCATTTAAAAATAAAAGCATTAGTTCCTGAAAAGAATCACTCGGGAATCCATGCCTCACAATGGCACAGTAACTGCCTGTGGATCGAAAAAAATCAAAAACTCTTCAATAAAACAGGAGAACAAACATGATAACACGCTATGGGAAATGGGTGACGGCGCTTGTACTGGCGCTGGTGGTCAGTGGATTTAGCGAGTACCATCTTGAAATAAGCGAATCGTATAAAGACAAAAAAACAATCGGCAAAACGGCCGGTGGCGCCTGGACCGATGCGGGATGGGTGACGCGCGCAAAAACGGATT
The DNA here is from genome assembly GCA_964432185.1 of uncultured Cytophagia bacterium. Lineage (GTDB taxonomy): Bacteria > Zhuqueibacterota > Zhuqueibacteria > Residuimicrobiales > Krinioviventaceae > Kriniovivens. Next base: position 2,718 of record CAYSNA010000147.1, on the reverse strand, counting down.
ACATCGAATACGACATTGAAACCTGCGCTTACGGCAAAGTAGAATTTGATGTCAAAGGATTGTACGAAAGCAACGAGGTTTTTCCAAATTTGGACGACAACGGCGTGGATGAAGATATGCATTATACGCTTTTCAACATGTATGATCGCGATCCCAACAACGAGTGGTACGGCGGCTGGTCAAATGGTGTGCGGCAATGGCACAATCCCTGGAAAGCCATACTGCACGTTTTTGGTTACGTCTATGGCGACCAGTGGAAATGGGAACATGGCCGATTTCGTCTGAATGTCGGCGCGTTCTGGGGCGGTTACGATGATGATCCGCACGCGTTTGAAATCGAATACGGTCCCGTACCGTGGGAAAAAGAGCACGTTTTTCGCGTTCGTCTCGAATGGGGCCAGGGCCATATGTATTATTACATTGATGACGTCTTGTACGCGCATGCCGATTACAGCTCGTTCGGCACCGAGTACGTTCCCCCTTATCACAGTCTGCGCGTCGGATCATCGGTCGGCTGCAAGGGTTTTGGACATCAGGTGCCTATCAATATTACCTATTCGAATTTCCAATTTTATCGCAACGAAGACAAGACCGCGCCGGAAGTCGTATCGGTCAGCCCGAGCGACAACTCGACTGATAACGCGCTCGACAGTTATATCGCCTTTAGCATGAGCGAGAGCATCAATCCGAACTCAACGATCAATGCCTTTCGCATCTCTCCTTATGTTGATGGCGAGGTAAAATTAACCGGCAACACCATTTATTATGAACTGAACCAACTCCTTAATCCAAATACAACCTATACGATTTCTCTCACAACCGATGTGATGGATTTTGCCGGCAACAATATGCTAAATACGTATCAAGCTTCCTTTAGAACCGGCGATGCGCAGAGAAAAGTAGTGGAAAAATACGGCGTATTTGAACTGCCGATCGTCGCCTCCGGCATTACCACAAATAAATATATGAATACAAATCTGCGCGGCGTGTTCCGCGGGCCGACGCAGACCATCGAAATTGACGGTTTTTGGAACGGCGGCGATATCTGGAAAATCCGTATGGCGCCGACCGAAGTGGGCAACTGGACCTACACCATTTCCGGTTCGAATGCGGCGTTTAATAAAAGCGGATCATTCACCGTTGTCGACTCCGACGCCAAAGGCTTTATCCGACAAAATCCCGATCTGCCCTATACGTTCATGTGGGATGACGGCACGCCGTGGTTGTGGAAGGCCGAAACCTCATGGCGCGCCTACACCTCTCTCCTGCCGTTTGAGGGCCGATACAAAGAGTACATCGATCTGCGCGCCGAGCAGGGCTATAACGCCGTGCAGTCCATCGTCGTCAGCTACATCAACGGCGATGCGTTTTGGGCCAACGAGGGCGGCACCGCGTTTGCGATCACCACGGACGGCAAGGATTACGATCATCTGAATCCCGGCTATTACCAATGGATTGACCGGCGTTTGGCTTATGCCAATTCCAGGGGCATCGTGCCGGTGATCTTTTTTACCTGGGCGCAGGAATTCGTCAAATTTTCCGATGCGCAGTTCAAACGGTTTACCGAATACCTCGTCTCCCGTTGGGCGGCCTATAATGTGATGTGGGTGATCTCCGGCGAGCACAACGAGGCGTACCAGGAATATGGTCTCACGCCTGATGCCTATAAACAGCACGGCATCACCATTGCGGAAAAGGATCCGTACGGTCACCCGATCAGTCTGCATCCCAGCGGTCGCGGATCGAGCAAGGAATTTGCCTACGAAAAGTGGTACGGCTTTGTGATGCAGCAGTGGCCCATCGAGTATCATCAGAAAATTCTTGACGATCGCCAGTATAATAAACCGGTTGTGAATGGTGAATACGCCTATGCCGATTGGCATGACAACGACGATGTGCGGCGCGGCGCATGGGATATTTTCACCGCGGGCGGTTTTTTCACGGCCGGTTTTTTCCACACTTTTGCGCCGGATAAAGGCGGCTGGGACCTGGAGGCGAACCAGCGCGAACAGGATGCTTTGGTCTACTGCATGAATTTCATCGATCAGACACAGTGGTGGCTGATGCAGCCGCACGACGAGCTGGTCTCGAACGGTTACTGCATCGCCTATCCGGGACAGGAATATGTCATCTATTCTCGCAACGGCGGCGCCACGACCGTGAATCTGCAGGATGTCAGCGGCGACATTGATGTGCGCTGGCTCGATCCGATCTCGGGCGAGTTTGCCGGACAAACAACCATTCCCGGCGGCAAATCGACGACGCTCAAACCGCCCTTTGACGGCGAATGGGTGCTGCACCTCGGCGGCGAGTTTGACGCCGAACCACCAGCGGCGCCCGGACAGTTGGTGGTGAAGCAAGGGGAATAAAAGTTTTGCCACCACTGAGACACGCATTGATAATGTATTTTTCGCGTGTTTCATTTTTCAAGAAAAATGAACTGTGATTAAAGATCGCCCGACGTGGATTGTTGGGCGATCTTCAGTATTAGAATCCAAATTTGTCGATCACTTTTATATAAATTTTTGGAACTTTAGTCCGAGCCCACTAGCAGAGAAAAAATTGACAAGATCCCAAAGCAGAGTATGGAATTATTATGATCAAAACACAATTATATGAAAATACAGCCAATCTCAAGTATAAAACTTACCATAATTACTTTTGTGCTATTGGTTCTGGTATTCCGAAAGCACCGGAACAAATTGTTAGCGCTATGTT
>CAYSNA010000146.1:0-11924 GCA_964432185.1 uncultured Cytophagia bacterium | reverse complement strand
ACCAGCTGAGCTACGCCGCCATGTCGTTTGTTTTAATGCGACAAAATATACTATTTGAGTCGGATAAACACAAGAAAAAAAAATCGAGTGCAATCAAAAAAATGTACCTTCTTTGCTCTATTGGACCGGGGCGGTTAAATAGGCTGCATGCGAAGCGAGCTTGAGCAAGAAGGGCTTTTGTTGTATATAGTCCAATGTCATTTCAAACGAATCCAGAAAATCTTTGCTCAACATGTCTTCAATCTGCTTCGTAAACTCTTTTCCCAGGCCGAGCGCGGTGATTTCAAAATTTAAACGGAATGACCTGTTATCCAGATTCGCAGTCCCAACGGCGGCGGCCAAATCATCAACGAGAAAAACTTTTTGATGCAGAAAGCCCTTCTTATATCGATAAATTTTTATGCCGGCTTTGATCATGTCATTCGCGATGGAAAAAATCGACAAGTAAGGCAGCCAGTGATCCCGTATGTCAGGGATCAAAATCCGGACATCCACGCCGCGCAGGGCAGCTAGGTGGAGCGCTTGTTTGACGCCTTCGTCGGGTACAAAGTAGGCGCTGGCGATCCAAAACCGTTCTGTCGCTTCCTGGATCGCTTGCTGAATCATCAAGCTGGCAGTTTCAAATTCATCGGCCGGACCGGATGGCAGTATGAGAAGAGTGTGTCCGTTTTTATGGTATGTCGTACTATCCCATGCCAGGTCGGTTAATTTTTTATCCGTCGCCCAATACCAGTCCTCGACAAACGAAAGCTGCGTCGACGTGACGGCCGGACCATCCAGCAGTATGTGAGTATCACGCCAGCGGCCGAATTTTTTTGAGTGGCCAAGATATTCGTCACCGACGTTATGTCCGCCAATCCAGGCGCGCTTGCCATCAACAACAACAATTTTGCGGTGGTTGCGAAAATTGATCTGAAACCGGTTCCAAATATTCCGCGTGGAATGGAAGGAATGAATCTGAACACCGGCATTTTTCAAGTCATTTAGATAGTCATCGCCCAGAGCATGACTACCCATTTCATCATACAAAAAATAAATGCGAACACCTTGTTCGGATTTTTGTACGAGTCTTCTCTTTAGCTCGCGACCAAGCCCATCATTGCGCACGATAAAAAATTGCACCAGGATATAATCACGCGCTTCGGCGATTCCCTCAAAAATACTTTGAAATGTTTCGTGACCATCAATTAGCAGTTCAACGTTATTGCCATCGGTGAATGGTAAACGCGCCAGTCTTTTCAAGGCGGTTAAACGGGTTCTTTCCGGCGCTGGTAAATTATCCAGTCCGGCTTGCTGATTGTGCAGCATCGTGGCGAGTGGTTCGAACTCGGTGTCGCCTTTTTGGCGCAGACTCACGTAACCGTGAAATTTATTACGCCCGAATATCCAATACAGCGGTACAGCAATGAAAGGAATTGTCAGCAAGGAGACGATCCATGCGATGGCGCCCTGCGACGTGCGTGGGTGATAAAGCGCCACAATGGCGGAAATAACGCCGATGATTTCGATTCCGGTAACAATTATGGTAATTAAAAGTGCCATGATTTTTCACCTTGGAGTGGACACGTGGCTCTAGAAAGATATATCGCTGTGGACCGTTGGGGAATCTTGATGTGTTATTTCCAGACTGTTGATTAAGCCGACTGTTTGAATGCTACTATTCCTTTTTCGTTCATTTCGTCGGCAGTTGATCAAGATAGGCCCATCGGTCATAGGCCCGTGCCAATTCCTGTTCAATCTCCTTCAATCGGTTTTGCGCGGCCGTGATCAGTGCGCTGTCCTGTTTATAAAACTGCGGATTGCTTTGCGCCGCATACAGGTTATGCTGCTCCTTTTCCAATTCCTCAATCTGCTGCGGCAACGCCTCCAGCTCCTGCTTTTCTATATAACTGATTTTCTTCGGCCGTTCTTTCACCGGACGCGGTTTCGGCTTTTTTTCTTCAACTGTTGGTATTTCAATTTTTCGCTGTCGAAGCCAGTCATCATAACCGCCGATGTATTCACCGACGCGGCCATTGCCCTCCAAAACCAGGGTGCTGGTGACGACGTTGTTGATGAACGCACGATCGTGACTCACGAGCAAAAGAGTGCCGGAAAAGTTGAGCAATCGTTCTTCAAGTAATTCCAGGGTTTCGACGTCGAGGTCGTTGGTCGGTTCATCCATCACCAAAACGTTAGACGGCCGGGTAAAAAGTCGCGCCAGCAGGAGTCGGTTGCGTTCACCGCCGGAAAGATTTTTTGCCGGGCTTTGCGCTTGCTCCGGCGAAAAAAGAAAATCCTGCAAATAGCTGATGACATGCCGGGGTTTGCCGTCAATTGTCAGCATATCGCTGCCATCAGCGATGTTCTCAATAAGAGTTTTCTCATCGTCCACTTGAAGTCGCAGTTGATCAAAATAGGCGACCTGTAAATTAGTTCCCAGTTTTATACTTCCGAATTGCGGCTGAAGCGTGCCAAGCAACACATGCAACAGCGTCGTTTTGCCCGAACCGTTGGCGCCGATAATTCCGATCTTGTCGCCGCGCATGATGGTCGTGGAAAAATCTTTGATTATTGGCGATGCGCCATAAGCAAAGGAGATATTTTTGACGTCCGCGACCAACGCGCCGGAGCGATCGGCTTCCTGCAGATTCAGCCGAGCGTTACCCGCCAACTCTCGCCGGGCGCGTCGTTCTTCGCGCAATTTTTTCAGCGCCCGGACGCGGCCTTCATTTCGAGTCCGGCGCGCTTTGATGCCCTGACGAATCCACGCCTCTTCCTGCGCCAGTTTTTTGTCGAACTGCTCATTCACCGCAGTTTCGTTGTCGAGCGCTGCTTGTTTGCGTTCGAGAAAAGTCAGGTAATCGCACTTCCAACTGGTGAGGCGTCCGCGATCCAGTTCGATAATTCGATTGGCCAGCTTTTGTAGAAAGACGCGGTCATGCGTCACAAACAGGATCGAGCCGTCAAAGTTCGCCAGAAATTCTTCCAGCCAGGAGATGGACTCGATATCGAGATGGTTCGTTGGTTCGTCCAAAAGCAAAATATGAGGTTCGAGCACCAGGCCTCGGGCGAGGAGCACACGCCGTTTCAAACCGGCGGAGAGGGTGTCAAATTCAGCATCCGCGCTCAAGCCCATTCGCTGAATGACGTGATCAACCTGCTGCATGGCTTTCCAGCCGTGCTGTGCATCAAAATGATGGTGGAGATCATCAAGACGATGTTGATGCTTTTCGGGATCAGTTATCAGCCGATGATATTCCTGAATTTCCCGGCTGAGGCGATCAAGCCCGGCAGCGACACAGTTGTAAACCGAGCCGGTCAATGAGGTCGGCACCTTTTGCGGCAACAACGAAACTCGCACATTCTGCCGACGCATGATCGTGCCGGCATTGGGCGTTATCTCATTATTTAAAATATTGAGCAGGGTTGATTTGCCTTCGCCGTTTCGACCAAGCAGGCAGATGCGCTCGTGTTCTTCAATTTGAAGACTCACATCGTCGAGAACAAGCGGGCCGCCAAACGCGATTTTTACGTTTTGTAATGAAAGGAGTGCGATGGACAACCTCGTGGAAATTTCAAATTACGAATGACAAATGATTGTGATGGGAAACACCTGCATATCCACTGAAATTTCTGAATTCGGTGTTGGTTCATTTTTGTGATAGCTGTAAAGTGTCATGACGATCGTGACCTTAATCCAATTGGATCATCTCAAGAACATGTTGATTTGTTTTGTTTTCTTCAAGCAGCCGAATCATATATTGCATGGCGGATTTTGTATCCTGGCCGGCCAGAGCGCGGCGGAGCTGGATGAGACGTTTGTTTTCATCAGGCGTATAGAGACACGCTTCTTTGCGCGTACCGCTTTTTGAAATGTCGATGGCCGGGAAAATGTAACTGTCGGCTAACGAACGATCCAGCACAATTTCGCAATTACCCGTGCCTTTAAATTCTTCAAAAATGAGGTCATCCATGCGGGAGCCGGTATCGACCAAAGCTGTGGCGATGATGGTGACCGAACCGCCATTTTCGATATTGCGCGCAAGCCCGAAAAATCGGCGAGGAAATTCCAGCGCGCCAACTTCGACGCCACCCGAGAGCGTGCGTCCTTTGCCGGTGCCTTTCAAATTAAATGCGCGTCCCATGCGCGTAAGGCTGTCGACGAGCACGACAACATCGTGGCCGCATTCCAGTTCCGTTTGAATATGCGCCAAAGTCAGCTCGGCCAATTCCACATGTTCTTCCACAGATTGATCGCTCGAACTTGCCAGCACCTCCGCCGGAACACTGCGGCGAAACATGGTAACTTCCTCAGGCCGCTCATCAATCAGCAGGGCGATAATACGCGTTTCCGGCGCATCCATGTGGATGGCTTTGGCGATATTTTCCAGCACGGTAGTTTTACCGGCTTTGGGAGGGGAGACGACGAGCGCGCGTGTACCGCGTCCGATGGGCGCAATGAGATCGATGGTTCGCATATTGAATTGATCCGAGACCGACAGATTAAAACGCTCACACGGATCGATGGCCGTGAGGTGCTGATACGGTTTTCGGTTTTTAAATACCTCCGGAGTAATATCGCAAATCGAGTCCACCGTTTCCAATACTTTGCTTTTATCGCCCACGCGAAATTTGCCGGTGACGCGTGCGCCGTTCACCAGCTTGTTCTCGATGGCAAGCGGCGGCGGCACAAATACATCGTTCGAACCCGGCCGAAAAGAATTAAGAGGATCGCGTAAAAATCCGGCCTTATTGGGGAGGCGTTGATAGACGCCGGTTATGGTATCTGGCATGGATGCGTTGCTCCATTTGTTTGAGAGAATAATTTTTCTGAGAAAAAACTGAACCGCGAAATAAATTCAGACATTCGCGGCTCGTTTTTATTCGGCTTTATTGTGGCTGGACCCGTTAATATTTTCTCGGTTTTCTGCGTCTATTTCGCGTTTGGGCATTAGCCGGCGGCGCCGCTTCGGTCGGTTGGGTGACTTTAATCAACGGTTCATGCAGTACTTGCTGATAAAAATCATCCACCAACATGGCGATGATGGCGGATTCGTCTTCATTTTGCGCCAGCTCGCGCGCCAGTTCAATAAAACGCAGGCTGCGCTCGGTCTTTAATTTATCACGATCTCGCAGTCTGGATTCGAGCAGGGCGGTCACACGTTCGGAGACAATGTCCTGTACATCTTTGTCAGTCGGGGTGTCCCGTTTTTGCATATCAATATCATATCGTTTCGCAATGCGTTCCAGTTGCATGCGTTCCACCGTGGTCACCAGAGTGATGGCCACGCCGGCGGCGCCGGCCCGTCCCGTGCGCCCGGCACGGTGAATATAGGCTTCGAACTCTTCCGGTGGTTCGTACTGGATGACGTGCGATAATTCCGGAATATCAATGCCGCGCGCCGCAACGTCCGTTGCGACCAGATATCGCAATGAGCCCTGGCGTACGCGCTGCAACACTTTTTCTCGTTTGTTCTGCGGGAGATCCGAGGTGAGTTCATCCGCATCGTAACCAAAACGCTGCAACACGGTACAGACGTAATGCACTTCGGATTTTGTATTACAGAAAATGATGGCCGAGGCCGGATTTTCAACTTCGATAAGACGGACCAAGGTACGATCCTTGTCCATGCCCTGCACAATACAATAGACGTGCTCAACCTCGGTGACATGCGTGTGGTCTTTGCTGAGGGAGATGATTTCCAGCTCTCGAATGAATTCGCGCGCCGTATTTAACACGTGCGATGGAAACGTCGCGGAAAACATGCAGGTATGTACCCGTTTTTGCGGCAGAAAACGCTGCACTCTTTTCATGTCCGGATAAAAGCCCATGGACAACATTCGATCCGCTTCGTCAAAAATGAGCATGTGAAGTTTGTCCAGCGCGAACACGCCTTTGAGCAGATGATCCAAAACGCGGCCGGGCGTGCCGACGACGACGTGCGCGCCGCCTTTGAGCGCTTCGATTTGTTTTTTATAACCAACGCCGCCATAGACGGCCACAGTTTTAAATTGGGTATTTTTAAAAAGAACTTGGCTGTCTGCAAAAACTTGATTGGCCAATTCTCGAGTTGGCACCAAAATGAGCGCCTGGCATTCGTCCTTTGTCGCGTCGAGTTGTTCGAGCATCGGCAATAAGAACGCCCCGGTTTTACCGCTGCCGGTGCGCGCCTGGATGACCGCATCTTTGCCCGCGAGTAGCTGCGGAATGGCGCGTGCCTGTACCGGCATCAGGGAAGTCCAGCCGGCATTCGACGCCGCTTTTTGTAAGGCGTCCGGCAGTTGTTCAAATTCGATTTCCGAAATTTCTTGTGTGGATTCTTGCAAAATTCCTCATTTCATTATTTTATTCTCGGATATTCATCTAGCTCACGTGGATGGGAGAGAAGTTGTTGTAAAGTATTGAATTTTAAGATCATTTACAACAGATTTGTTCGATGTGCTGCCCCGCGGCGTCAGCCTAGAAACGTCAAACTTGATCCTCATCCTCATATCCGGCCAGTAATTTGATCTTGTTAAAAATATAATCGAGATGATCTTTTTTTAAAACCAACTTTGAAAATCCCGTATCGGCAAGAGGAAACGGACCGTCCTCATAAATGGTGATTCGTTTCTGGCTCTGTTGTTCATCAAACCAGTAAACAAGCTGAATATCACCGCCACCGATTTCAATGGCCGTAAAACCGGCTTTGCGGATGACGCTGCCGGAATTAAACAGACAGGGAATCACCATCATCGAGTTGTACAGGCTGTTACGCTCCATGGTGCCTTCTTCGGCTAAACGTTTCAGCTCCATCTTGATCTCTTTGATATCGGATTCGATGTCGCTTTTGTCCTCCGTTTCGGGATAGCGTCGAACGAGTTCCTCAATTTTATATTTGAGCAGGTCCTCTTTCGACAGCGAATCAAACATGGGGCGATGCGTGTGGCCGATGATGGAAACGATCTGCTGTGCCGCCGAAAAACCGTAGACGTGTTTTTCAACACGGAATTTCCGTTTGCTGTTATAAGCGGTGGATGCATTTTTTAAGCCCAGCGGTTTGGCAATGTAGCGCAAGGTCAGGCCGAAGAGATTATTGTACTTTTCAATGTTATTTGATGCCTGATGACCATGAAAAATAAACAGCGATTCGTCTTTATATTTGAGCACAATGGATTCGTACATTTGCTTGTGCAAAAAATAATCGTGATGATAGGGAAGCAGGGCATCGTGATTGCCGATGATTTTGACCAGTTGTCCCCTGGCATGAAAGGTTTCATACAGATAATAAATTCGCGGCCAGCGGCTTTTAATTCTCGCCAAAGAGAATTTTTGCAATTCCTCAATATCGCCATTTAAAATGAGGTTATAATCTTGCGGCAGATAGTATTTTTTCAACACCGATTCAAACATGTCGGCATTTTTTTGGAAATCGTCGCGCCGGGTATTGTTGCCCATGTGAAGATCGCTGACAATGACAAATCGATCCTCATCGGTGATGGCGCGATGTGGAGACGTACGATACAGATGTTCGAGGCGTTTATAAGGCATTTTTCTAATATGGAATAAAGTTACCAGTACAACAATATAACGTTTGAAAACAATTCCTGGCAACTGAAAAGTGTTTTTGAGAGAACGTTTCCGGCCACGAGAGTGTTTCAACCAACCGAATTTGAAACGTGCTCGTTCGTTTCGCCTTCTTGTGTGGCCGGAAACGTTTTTATTATAATCACGACAATTCCGGAGGTTCCGATTTTTTTTTGAGTATGCTGGAGGTGGGAAAACCTCCCCTGCCAAAACAAGGGAGGTGTGAGGCTTGACCTATGTGGTGAAGGCTTAGCTCCTTCGAGCTTTTTTCGGATTGGCCAACATTTTCACCGTTTGAATTTCCTGGATCAATAAAACGGATTGATCAAAGTGCGCCGTTGCTTTTTCCAGGGCGGTCAAATATTCTTTATTCTCAATTAAACTGGCCACAATGGCGAGCTCTTTTTCCACAATTTCAATATTCGCTTCAATCTGCGCAATCTGTTCTCTATTCTGTCTATTTTTCTGCACCAGTTCCAAATTGGCGCGTGCTTCTTCAATCTTGGTGGTGATATCAACCACAAGTTGCCGAGCTTCGAGACTGACCTCTTCCTTGCGCAGATCGGTTTTTTCGATCAGCGCTTCGGCATTGCGGGTGGCGTTCTCCAAAAGCTGTGTCGCATGATCAAAGTTGCGTGAAAAGACGAAATGTTTTTTCTGCTGATCGATTTCAGCCACTGCGATATTGATCGAATCACTGATATTCGCAAATTCAACCGGGAAATATTGATCCGCCTCCAGGGCTTTGGCATTTTCCAATGTTGATTTTGCCAGATCCACTTTACTTGTCGGTGCTTGCGCGCAGCCGATAAATAAAAATGAGATGATTAGACCCATCAAAATGAGAGAAATTGACGTTTTGGACATACTGTCCTCCTATGGAATGAATAAAAATCCCCTGCCAGTTTGGCCGGAAGATGAAATTGACATATGAGACAAACAGCAACCTGCTGTTTGATCACAGTGGAATTTTAAAATGTTGAAGAAAAAAGAATGGGCGGCGAAAGAAATGATTTTTCGGAGCGAGAGTAAATTCTGCAGCGAATGGACTGCTTAAATTGCGAACCAGATGTCGATATGACGATGGCCATAATAATCCTAAAAAGAGTGGGGCCAAATTTAATGGATTTTTTGAATAAAGCAAGATAAATATTATGCCCGGATCATCCGGGCATAATGGCGCATCGTTACTTTTCCATCTGGCAGCACGTTGGCAAGGCGGCGTGCGCTTTTTCATCGCGTTTCGTCTCATTGGCGTCGTAACCCACCACAGCAATCGCTTTTTCGAGATCGGCCACGCTGACGTCTGCTGAGCTAAAGTGGGCGTGTGCTGTCTTTGCTTTCGCATCAACCTGCGCCATGCTGACACCCTTTACGCCCTCGAGCGCGGTGGTGATGGTTTTTTCGCACATGCTGCATTGCGCCGTGGGAATGGCAATGGTGGTGCAGGACTCGCCTTCTTTGAGTTCGCAGTTCATCTTTTCTGCGCCATCCATTTTGGCGTGGTCGTGTCCTTTTTGATCGCCGGCAAAAGCCACAACGACCAGTAAAAGCACAAACGTTGTTAGATATTTCATCTTAAAACTCCTTGAGTTGTGAAATGTTTTTTGTGAGTTAAAGTGATTCATCCTATTTGTCGAAGATTCGTCAAAATCCTTTCAATATATTTGACCACAAAAATCATCTGGATACGCCAGAACCAAAAACGACATGGGACGCGGATGTGCACGGATTTCATTTATTTTCTTGTGACCTCTAAAGTCAAAACATTCAATACGGTTTAATCCGTGTTTGATGCTTTTTAAAAGTCGGACAAACCGGAAACCAAAAGCATTTAAACCTTTTGCTCGAATTGGCCAAAAGTTAACTTCTCATCAATAGAAGCCGAAATACATCCGCACTCCATGCCGAGGCTGTTTGTTTTCACGCTGCATCTTGAATGTCATGCAGCGCTACACCTTTAATTGAACCGAAAGCCCACATAAAAGCGTCGCCCGAATGTGGGACCCCAGATCATCGACGAATCAAAATAGGGGCTGAACGGATTTTCCCAGGCCAGAATAGGATTTTTCTGGCGATAGTTGGTCAAGTTTTCGACGCCGGCATACAGTTCCCATGTCTTGATTTTGCGTTTCACTTGGGCGAACATCAAAGCATAGCTCGGCGAGTGTTGTGCACGTTGATATTCCACCGGATTCATGCTCGTATTCGGCAGCCTCGTTGGGCTATTGAGTTGTGTCGTGACATCAAATTGCCATTTATCACCGGGAGTCGAGTAGGAGAGAACGAGCAATCCCTTGTATGTGCTATTGAGGGGAATCGATTTCAACTCGCCGAGATATGTCGTTTTCACATCATTATAACGAGCGGCAGCGGTGATCTCGAACCCTCGAAAAGCGGTGGCGGACACTTCAGCTTGAGCGGCATTGGAAAAAGATTGCCCATCCAGGTTGTACAGATAAATGCGCTGCGAGTTCTGCTCCATATCGACAATCACCTGGTTGCGGAACTCGGTGCGATAGAAATCCAAAACCAGGGACGCCGGTTTGCCATTGCCATAAACAAAGTCGCGCATGATATGAAGGCCGGCATTCCACGCCTCCTCGGCGGCAAGATCCTCGACAAACACCAACTCTTTTGAGCTGGCCAAAATAGCCGGATTATCCATAAAGACATGTGCATTGCGATAGCCTTTACCCGCCGAGAGGCGAAACGCTGTCTTTTCATCCGGCCGATAATTGAGGTGCGCACGCGGTGTGAGAAAATCGCCAAACTGATTATGATGATCATATCGCAACCCGGCCATGGCTGTGAATTTTGGGGTTGGCTGAAAAGTATACTCGCCAAAAACGCCGGGAACGCGTTCCGAGGTGTCAAACTCGTTCGAGAGATACGTTTCAAGTCGATCATCATATTGATACGAAAGACCGGTTGACAATGTATGCGTCGCCAGAATCTTGTTAAATGTCAGGTTGGCATAAAAACTCGATTCATCGCCGGTGTACTCTTTTAATCCCCAATACGAATCGATGTTATGCTGAAAGGCCGATAGAATGAGACCGACGCTTGAACCTTGATCATCGATTTTTATCCCGCTTTTGGCATAAAGCTCATAGCGCCGAATTTTGCTTTCTGCTCCATACAAGCCGATGGAGTTTTGCGGACGATCAAAATCAAAATCCATCTGTCCGCCAAAACGATCGTCGTGAATGATTTTAATCCCGATCTGACCTTCGAAATGATCACCGGCGTATTTCCAACGATTCATGATGTTGAACTGCTGAAGCAGCGGCATGTCGAGAAAGGTGTCGTTGTTCATGTCCCATTTGTTTTGAAAATTGGTGCCGAATGTCAAAAGCATGGTGCTTAATTTGGGATTAAACTGATGCGCGCCGAGTACGGCGACATCGATTTTGCCCATCGAGTTGATGTACCCATTGGCTGAGATTGGTTCCGAGTTTTCCGGCTTTTTCAGCTCAACATTAATTTGTCCGGTGATCGATTCATAGCCGGTCGCCACGGAGGCGGTGCCTTTGGAAATGTCAACGGATTCCATCCAAAAGCCGGGAACATATTCGAGGGAATAGGGATTGACCAAACCGCGCATCACCGGTTTTTTCTCGATCATCATCTGCGTGTAAAATCCGGCCAGTCCCAGCATTTTAATGCGTTTGGCGCCGCTGACGGCGTCACTATGTTCCACATCAACGGCGGCCGTGGTTTCAAAACTTTCGGCCAGACTGCAACAGGCGAGCTGCGTCAATCCGTTTTCCGTGATGGATTGCGTATTTATCGGCGCATCAAGCTTATGAATAGTGTACGGTTTTTCCGCGCTGACGACCACCTCTTCCGTCGACCGCACGGTTTTTAAATAAACGACTAAATTGTTGTCCTCCGGATTGACGTGCAGCGTATCGTTCTCAAATCCGACATAGCTGAAAATAAGGCAATGACCCTGGTCATCCGGGCGAGTGACTTGAAAAAGTCCGTTTTTATTTGTTGTGGTGCCGAGGGTGGTATCGCGCCAGTAAATGTTCGCGGAAGCCAACGGCACGGTGTCCTGAGCGGCTGTATTCATTTCCAAACCATATACCACGCCGCGCAGGTGGTTTATCGATTTTTCAGAGTCGTTTGCAAAAACGTTTCCCCAAAAAACGAACGCTATGATAAACAGGAATATATACTTCATAATAATCCTCATTTGATAACATGGATAAAAAACCAATTGATTGCGCACAGGCAAAGACTATACAAAAAAGTGCCAATGCGCTCATGCGTCAATTAAACAATTGGTATCAATTCTGAATAACGGGTAACGTAGAGACGGTCGTCTCCAACGAATCAAATGAGAAGCGGGAGATTGAGATGTAAAGAA
>CAYSNA010000145.1:0-11992 GCA_964432185.1 uncultured Cytophagia bacterium | reverse complement strand
TTCATGTCGTAATTCACATCAATATCAAAATAGGTAAACTGAAAGCCGCCCTTGACCAGATTATTTTGATTGATCTGGCTGGTCATGGAGCCGTTGAGATCGTAGGTCCGCGCGCGTTCGTCACCGCGGTCATCCGTTGGCCGGCCAACGCGGTGGTAGGACGGATCGGTATAATCGACCCAGTTGCGACGATTGGAATAATCCTCCAGAAACTGCCCATCCGCCAAAAGTTCGATGCGTTCCTCGGTCAAGATGTCGAGCACCTTGAGTTTCCAGTCCATGAACGTTCGCGGCGTAAACGTGTGCAGCCATTCGGCGCCGTACTGGCGGGAGGTCGTGGCAATTTTATTGACGCTCAATGTGCGATCAAACGTCCAGCGCAGGAACTGGCTGCCGGTTTCATTTTCCATGCCGTTATCAAAAATATAGGAGAGCTTGATCTTGTTATCTTCATCCGGCCGCCAGGTCAAATTGCTCATCACCTGGCGCTCATAGTCTTTTTGCGGCGTCGGCACAATGGGATTCACCACATTTTGTCGTGCCGCGATAAAGATTGTCGTATTTTTCGTCAGCGGGCCACCGGTTGACAAGTCGAGCCGATAATCCAGCGTGTTGTTGTACTCCATGCCGGCATCACGGTTGGAGAGCAGCCACTGAATGCGTCCGAGCTCGGCCATAGCCAGAGAGTCCTGGTGCGTTAACGGATTCGGCGGCCAGACAATTCGCGGCGGCAGATATGTGGGCGCGCCGTAGCCAAGATCCCACAACGGCTTACCGGGCTGCGTCGGATTCTCCTTCAACCACTCTTCGGTATTGATGAGATCATTGTAATAGTGAAGATTGTCGAGCGAATACACACTGCCGCCCCAGGTTTTGTAATACGGCAAATAGGACGATACCTCGGCGCGAGTCTGCCAGGTTGAACCGCCTTCCTTCGTCACCATATTCACAACGCCTGATTGCGCATTGCCGTATTCGGCGCTGAAACCGCTGGTGTAAACTTCGACCTCTTGAAGTCCGGTGACAATTGGACTAAAAGCGCGCTGATTGTTGAGCGGATTCACGATGGTCGATCCGCTAATAAGATAAAGCGACTCACCGACACGACCGCCGCGAAAGTGATCATCCACCACATCCGCCTGCAACTGCAGGATATCGGAAATATCCGCCACGCCGGCAACGCTCTGGACCTCGGCAATACTGTACGTCTGTTTTGTCGCGGTTAAATCCACTTCAACTGTGTTGGCCTTGAATGCCGTTACCACCACCTCTTCACCTTCAAGCGATTGAACATTGAGATTAAAATCCAGTTTTGTCGTTTTGTCAATGCGGACTTGAACTCTGGTCTGGATCGCCTCCTGATAGCCCATAAAGGTCGATGACACATTGTACAATCCCGGAGGGATATTGATGATAAAATACTCGCCGTCGATATTGGTCGCGGCGCCCAGGGGCGGATCGAGCGGAACATCGCGATCGCCCGATACCGCGCTGCGGATAATCACGTTGGCGCCGGGCAATGGCTCACCGGTTTCGGCGTCGCGCACCAGGCCGGAAATTTTTCCGGTCTCGCCGGCAAACATCACGGACAACATGATCAGTATCATCAATCCTGTTTTTCTCATAAACCGAAACGTCATATAACTCTCCTTGCAAAAATCCAAAAGGATCAGATCTCTTTTCGAGAACTCGTCAATATGTCAACGGCTCCAGCCACAAAATAGGCTGACGGATGGGGAAATTGCGCCATCCCTCTTCCGTTGAGGGATCGGCGGGTAGTCTCTTCCATATCTCAATATAATCCTGTCGGCCAAACGCCATACCGCCAAACAGCACCGCCGGATGACGCAGCGGCCATTCCTCCCAATACATCACGTCCGGCTCGTAGGGCCAAGTCGATTTATCCGCAATGTACGGCACGATGAACTGCAGGCCTTTTTTTATGCCGCGGCCGTCAGCGAGTTTGAAGGTCCAGAGATTATCCTCCGGCGTTGACAGAATAAAGACGACCATGGTCATGGCGTCAATATTAAACAGCGAATAGCCGTACGGTTTGGTGCGTTCAAGCTCCATCGGAAAACGGCCGTCCTCAGCCATTTGCTTTGGCAGCAAAACGGTTTTGTAGCAGTCACGGCAATAGTTCATCAGCTCTTTATTCCCCACAAGACGGGAAAATTCGGCGAGCTGCATAACCCAGCACGTACCGTGATTGTTTTCACGCTCGCGTTCATCAATACCGTAGTCGTGCTCAGTCATAAAAGTGATGAAATCAGTAAACCACGTTTTTATGGCCTCTATCTGTTGTCCCGTGAGTTGATTCTTTTTTTCGAGAAAAGAAATCGCGCGCGCCGGCTCGACGAGATGAATGCCGTCAATCAATCCTACGCCGCGCCCCGGAACGCGGCCTTTGATGGCCTGAGCGAATTTCATGTGCGGACTCATCCTGGTGTTCTCGTCGACAAACCATGCATCAAGATGCTTGACGGCATGATCGGCATATTTGTGCTCGCCGCTAATTTTGAAAGCAGCCGTCAACGCCGCGACCTGAATGCTCATGCGCCGCATCGCTTGTCGATGATCGGTAAAATTATCTGGATTGGTCAAACCGTCGCGGCGAATATAGGGGCCATCCGGATTTTCCGGATCGGGCCACCAGTAATCGCCTTCGGAATAAAAATCGTGGATGCCGCCCTCGCTGCGCTCACAGGCCGCGGCGGTCACGGTGACTGGCTCTTCCTGCAGATACTCGTCCGCAGCGGCGAGAATTCGATCGCGGTCAATCGACGCCACATCAACCGAAAGCTGAGCCGTTGGAAAAGTGGAATCATTTTTTGGCGCACAGCTCATCAAAAAAATAAAAAGCAACGCTGGGTCGAAAAACAGGTGTAATTTATTTTGTGAGATCTTCATAACACATCAATCTGCATTTGTTAAAATTTCTGCCTCTCCCTCATCCGGCTGCCAGATACCGATGACAAGAGCATCTTTTTCAATATTTGGGAATTGCGTCGTCAGTTCAACGGGCAAATCAGCCGAGGCATCCAACTGAATCCATATCTCGGCAGCGCCATTTTGCATTTTTGTGGATGCTTTTTGCCAGCCGTTTTTTTGTTCGAATTGAATCTGCGGCAGGTTGCCGATACCGACATTCATAAAGGCGGCAATGCGTTTATTCTGTTGTTGCTTGATTGACGCGGCCGTCAGATGCCAGTGCTTGTCAACATCCGTATGGTATTGTGATTCCGCACCGGCATTATATGGCGTATCAAACTGGTCGGTTTGCGACAAGTCGAACGGCTTGCCAGAGTTAAACAGATGAATCTGAGCGTGCGCGCCGTGCCGCGATATGTCAATTTTTTGATTCGTCACATCGATGGACATTTCTTCAAGCGCATGCAGCATCCACTGAAAAGTGGAAGGTTCCGGCGCGTCCAGATCATCCAGAATGACAAAAAATCCGGGGCGGATAAACAAGACATGTCGATCGAATCGAGTCAAAGCGCCTTTGTACGCCGGAACCGCATCGCCGCACGCGTAGGCCATTTTTTCGGTGTTGATAAATTTTGAAATTGAGCCGGTTGCGGTAAAATCTCGAACCGCCTGCCCTTCCCCATTCACCAGAATACTGTTGTTGGCTTTGGTCGAACGCGTCCATTCAGCGTGATGCGGCATGCCGTAGACAGGGCCATAATAGCCGGACGGAATGGCGAGGGCGCGTCCGCCAACCGAGAGGTAAAACGAATTTTGATCCGCATGGCTGTGACTGACCGAACCAAACGGGCTGCTTTTAAATAAAAAGAAGACATCGTTGTCGAGGTCAGCTAAATCGCTGTGCAAGGCGGCCCAGCCAATATCCTGAAACAGCGCGGCATTCGGTAGATTCACAGGGGCGGCAGATGTTGTTTCTTCCGGCAGAACGATGGGAAGAATCGGACTGGAGATATCACCCTCATCCAGCGGCACCTGATCCGCCCACCATTGGCACGCGGGATCGTTAAAACGCTGCGCATAATGTGTCATCAAAGTACGCAGAATTAAAGCGCGCGACGGATTGAGCCGCGGCCCGCGCTCGGCGCCATCGCCAAACGCCCAAAACTCGTCGTTTGGCCGCGCACAGTACAAAAAGTAGTTGCGGATTTTTTGAAAGAACGGTTTTCGCCACATTTCGAGATTCGCGGTGGTCACAAAACTTTCGATCCATGCGGTGGCGCGGATATTATACGCTGCGGCATAGCCGATACCTTCGGCCCAGCCGCCCTCCGAACCGCCCCAGTGCGGAAAGACCGTCCAGTAGGCCGTAAGCGAATAGCGCAGCCATTTTTGCACCTCGTCGTCCGGCGCCTCGCCTGCCAGCACCAGCGCTTGTTCGCCGAGGTAACCGATCAGCCGGCCATCGTGACTCGAACCGGGATTTTGTAAAAACGGTCGATTAAGACCGACGCGGTTCCAGGTGTCGCGCGCGCGCTCGATAACATGTGAACGCACCATGGCGCGCTCGTTTTCGCTGAGATCATCAGACAACCAATCGTAAACGCGATGCAGGCAGCGAGCGAAACTCAGGCCGGGCTCATCAAAACCGATTCTATTACAAGAGGTAATGCCGTGCGGATCCCACTGAGCAACGACGAGCAGTATCTCTTTGGCTTTATCAAGATATTTTTCCTCACCGGTCATCAGCCACGCCAGACTCAACGACTGCAGGCCTTCATCGATGTATGGGCGCATATAGTGATAATAACGGCGATATTCCAGGCGGCGCGTGTTGTAATCGGTGATGTCACCATACCAGGGCGGCTGAAGGGTGTCGAGCTCCAGGCTCTCATCCGCCAAACGCTTGACCGCCTGCCAGCCGTGTCGTCGCGTCGACTCCAAAGTTGATCGATAGTCATCGATTTTCATCTTATCAAATATCAATCGCGGATGATGCGGTTGAATATCCCGTATCAAATATTCGATATTGGGATAAGGAAATTCAATAGCGTCAACCGGAATGGTCAACGCATAAGCACGCCGTTGAGCGATGGAGCTGCCCTGTGCGTCAAATGCCTCAACCGTCCAGGTATAGTCTCCCGGCTCGAACATCTCTGTCCAGATAAAAAAGTTATCCGTCAGCTTTTCAATGATATACGCCTGTCCCTCCATGCGCATCGATTTAATCATTTCGAAGCGATAATAATCAGCGCCTTTTACCGGCAGCCAGACAAATGCGGGCGGATTCACCTCGGACACGGCGCCATCAACGGGCCGCGGAAACGGCTCTTTTTCGTTGCGGCGTTCTTCAGGAAAATCCACAGCAAAAAGATTGGTTGCGAAAAGCAGAAATGAAATGATGATAAAGATTTTCTTGCGCATCATTTTCCTTTTTGAATGGGACACGGATCAAACGAATGGAACGGATGTTCACAGATAAAGCACATTCTTTTCCGCGTGACGCTATTTGATCGGTCTCAGCCGTGTCCTGTCATTTTAAAAACCTAAGGCACTCGGCAGCCACAGGGTGATCGCCGGGATGTACGTAACCAACATCAACGAGACAATCATGGCAATAAAAAACGGGATCAGCCATTTGATGATATAGGTAATTTTCGTATCGGCCACGGCGCAACCGACAAACAGCACGGCGCCGACCGGCGGCGTCACGATACCGATACACAAATTGAGAATCATTAAAATGCCAAAATGCAGCGGATCGACTCCGAGGCTGGTCACCACCGGCAGAAAAATTGGCGTAAAAATGAGCACGGCCGGCGTCGCATCCATAAATGTGCCGACGACCAGTAAAATCACATTAATAATGAGCAGGACGATAATTTTGTTATCCGTTAAACTGACGAGCGCCGTGCTGATGGTTTGCGGAATATTTTCATACGACAGCACCCATGACAGCGCCATGGATGCGCCGATGAGAAACATGACGACCGCATTGGTAGTAATGGTATTTTTCAAAATGCCGGGCAAATCCTTAATTTTGACTTCCCGGTAGACCACCACGGCGAGCAAAAACGAATAAATGACGGCGATGGCCGCCGCTTCTGTCGCCGTAAAAATGCCGCCAATAATACCACCAATGACGATGACGACAAGCAGCAAACTTAACAACGAATCAAAAAATCGTTTGACAAAGTCGATAAAACTGACTCGGCTGGCGCCGCGATATTTTTTCGCCCCGGCGATGATGCCGGCGACAAACATCAGCAGAATGCCGGTGAGAATACCGGGGAAATAACCGGCGATAAACAGGGCCGCGACCGAAACAGAACCGCTGGCGAGAGAATAGACAATTAATATATTACTTGGTGGAATAAGCAGACCGGTTGTGGCCGATGTGGCATTGACCGAGGCGCTGAAATTTTTATCATAGCCTTCTTTATTCATTTCCGGAATCATAAAACTGCCAATGGCCGAAGTGGCCGCGACGGCTGATCCGGAAATAGCGCCGAACAACATGCAGGCAAAAATATTCACATAGGCCAGGCCGCCGGGAAGCGTGCCCATCATAGCCTTGGCCAGGTTGATCAATCGGCGCGCAATACCGCCCTGCCCCATTAACTGGCCGGAAAGAATAAAAAACGGAATCGCCAAAAGCGCGAAATTATCCAGTCCCGTAGCAATGCGCTGCGCCACCTGGGTCACTGCCGGCTCCGCGGGCATGCTGAGCAACAGCGTAAAAACAGTCGCAATGCCTATGGTAATGGAAATGGGCACGTTTGACATCAGCAAGAGGATAAAGATCACCGCCAGCACGGAAATAGAAAGGGTCATGCGTTGTGCCCTCCCGCGCGTTCGGATGAGGACGTTGCTGCGCGTGCGCCCTTTACCGCTTCAAGAATAAAATGGATCGAATAGAACGTCAGTAACAGGCCGGTGATCGGCAATACCAAATAAACGTAACCGACTTTGATCTGCAGCGCCGCCGATGTTTGTTGCAAATAGAGCTGGATAGAGACCAGGCGGATACCGCCCCAGATGAGGACGAAAGCGGCAAAAAGAATAATCATCACATAAATAAATATATCCCAGCGATGCTGGTATTGTGGTGACAGTTTGCTGGTTAAAATATCGATGCCGAGATGCGCTTTTTGGCGCAGGGCATAGGCGCCGCCAAGCAGGCCAACCCACATCATTAAAAAAGCTGCGAGCTCCTCGGTAAACGGGCTCGGTTTTGGCGCCACATAACGGGTGAAAACACCCCACGAGACGTCCAGCACCATGCTCACCATCAGGATCATTAGAAAAGTGATGAGAATTTTGTCGACGATGTCAACGAGCTTTTTCATAGTATTTAATAGAACACGGATTAAACGGATACAACGGATTTTCATGGATAAAAGAATCATTTATCTATATCCGTGAAAATCCGTCTCATCCGTTCAATCCGTGTCCAATTTCTCTTTTCCCATTTTTCGAATTTTTTCAGCCATTTTATATAGTGGATCACCGGCGGCTTTTAATTCATCATACAACGGCTGTACCGCTTGCACAAACAATGCTTTATCAGGCCAGACGATTTCGATCCCTTGTTTTTCAAAATCCAGAAACGCTTCCTCAGTCGCCAGTTTCCACAGCTCTTTCTGTTTTTCCAGTGAAACTGCAACGGCGCGTTCGAGCCAGGATTTTTCCTCATCGGTCAAGCGCGCCCACGTGTGTGTGCTGATCAGCAGGACATCGGATGGCGCGGAATGACCATCCATGCAGATATATTTTGACACTTCATAGTGTTTGGATTGATGGATCGTCGGCACATTGTTTTCAGCGCCATCGACAACGCCCGCCGCAATGGCGGTAAACAGCTCACCAAACGCGATGGGTGCGGAATTGGCGCCGAGCGCTTCGACCGCCTTGATCGAAAGATTACTGCGCATGACACGAATCTTGAGGCCTTTGAGATCCTGCGGTCTTTCGACGCGTTTTTTGGCAAGATAAAAATTGCGCTCGCCGGATTCGTAAAAACACAAACCGCGCAGCCATTTGTCCTGTCCGTCCAGCAGCATTTTTTGGCCGATATCGCTTTCAAATACCTGCCAACGGTGATCTTGATCGCGAAACAAATATGGCAAACTCAGGACAGCAACCGACGGCACGAAATTTTCCAGAACGGCAGAGGAGACTTTGGTCATATCGAGCGAGCCGATTTGCAGGGATTCGAGGCATTCACGTTCGCTGCCGAGTACACCGCCGGGATAAATATCCAAACGCATACGACCACCCGAATCACGTGCCAATTCATCCGCCATAACCTGCATGGCAATAGAGACCGGATGCGTTGTGGGCAGAACATGGGCGAGTTTGAGGACGGTTATCGACTCTTTGTTCGCGCAGGCCGTCAATACCATGAAACCGGTTAGGACCATTATGTAAGCCGTTTTTCTCAACATGCTAATCCATCAATAATCCACCGTTGATCTCGATGGTTTCACCGAGAATATAATTTGCATACTCCGAGGCCAGGAAAAGCACGGCATACGCCACTTCTTCCGGGCCGCCCTCGCGATGCAAAGGGATAATTTTTTTAAAATGGTCGCGCATATCGTCTGTGGAAAAAACATCGTGGTAACGTGTGGCAATAATACCGGGCGCGACGGCGTTTACCTGTATGCCCGTACCGGCAAGTTCTTTCGCCAGGCTTTTGGTGAGTGTGAGAACGCCGGCTTTGGCGGCGCTATAGTGCCCGGCACCGCGACCGCCGCCGTTACGCGCGGCAATGGAGGTCATATTGATGATACGGCCGTAGCCTTTTTCTTTCATTAATGGAATGACCGCTTGAGCACACAAAAAACAACTGGTCAAATTGATATCAAGCACTCGGGACCAGGTAACCTCGGACAACAGTTCAAGTTCGTTTCGCTCCAATAATGTGCCGGCGTTGTTGAATAAAATATCGATCGCGCCGAATGTTTCAACTGCCGTCTGCACCATGTTATTAATCTGATCTTTTTTCGTTACATCCGCCTGCACCGCAATGGCGTCACCGCCCAGCGATTTGATTTTTTCGACAACCTCATCGGCGCCGGATTTTGTCGCATTATAATTCACCACGACCCTGGCGCCGCTCCTGGCAAACTCGATTGCCGTCGCCGCACCGATTCCACTGCTGGCGCCGGTGATGAGAGCGACTTTATTGTCAAAACGGATGTTCATCAAAACTCCTTTCTCGTCGAACCCGGTCTTTTTGCAAGACGTCTTACGTCTCACCTCTCACGTCTTACATCATGCGCAGTACACACCGCCATTGATATCCAGCGTTTCACCTGTGATGAAGCCATCATATTCGGATGCCAGAAAGACCACGGCTCGCGCCACGTCATCGGGATTACCGGCGCGGCCAATGGGAATGCCTTTTATCGTTTCTAATGCTGATTCTTTGGTCGTGTGCGTGTCATGAAAACTGGTGCCGAGAATCAATCCCGGCGCCACCGCATTAACGCGCACGCCGTCCGGACCAAGTTCGGCAGCCAGCGCACGTGTCCATGTGAGAATCGCACCTTTGAACGTCGAGTAGGCCAGTGAACCGGGATGCCCGCCTTTTCGTCCCGCCAGGGAGGCGAGGTTGATGATACTGGAATTTTCATTTTTTCTTAAATGGGGCGTTGCTTCGCGAGTTACCATCATCAGACTGGTCATATTGAGATCCTGCACGGTCGTCCAAAACTCGCTATCAATTTCAGTCAAATAGCGGCGCGCCACCAGGCTCCCGGCGTTGTTGACGAGGATATCGAGTCCGTCAAGAAAATCAACCGCCTGTTGCACGCAGGCAACAACTTGGCTCTCTACGGTCAAGTCCGCGGAGGCAAACTCAACCTTTCGCCCGAGAGACATGGCCAGGTCGCGCACTTTATCCTGTCCTTCTTCGGATGTAAAATAATGCACGAACACATCGCAACCGGCGTGCAGCAGCGCCTGGGTAATCGCCCGGCCAATTCCCTGATTTCCGGCAGTGACCAGTGCGCGTTTATTTTTCAAACTCCCCATTTAAAACTCCAGCTTGATAAAAACTTTGGACACGGATTTGAATGAATCTCAAAAACCGCGCTTGTGCCATTCTATTCATCCGTTCGATCCGAGTCCTGATTTGTTTTGCGACATGGGCGTCGCGTTCTTTTCAAATTCAAATGTTAATGTCTTGCGTCCTTTAAGCATACCTTCAACAAACACAATCGTTGCGCCATCGGCGCTTACACCTACTTTATAATTCTCAGCGGCCACCGTCTTGCCGCCGCTTTTCACAGAAATGAGTTTGGCATGTGGATTCTCAATTTTAAATACCGGATTGATCACGCCATTTTTCGATCGGATATTGATCTCACATCGTTCCACAAAATCAGTTGTGCTGACAGCATAAGCGCGTTGCGACACATCAAATCCGTTGGAGATGAATCCTTCGCTCACCACAATGTCCGCCGGATAAAGCCAGGATCGCGCATGCAGTTTGTCTTTATCGCTGCCTTTTTCTTTGGCGCCAATAAGGTATGTCCATGTTTGCGGTTGATTAGCCGGATCAATCTCCGCTTGAATATTGCCGATATTGACGTGGTTCGGCACATCAAGCCCGACCGTATTATAACCGTCAATTTGATAGCGCGATGCCGGCCAGTGACCGCGCTGATCCGCGCTTTCCATCTCTTTACTGATGGCCGTGACGTGATCTCGCGTTACGCCGGGCAACAGGTCATTCCGAAATGAAAAAACAGTGAATGGATGCAAGCGATCTTTAAAATGAACTTCGATGATGAAATCATCGTCCGAGGCAAGAAAATCTTTGTAAGTTTTTTTATCGCCGGTGAATTCCGTATTGGATCGAGTTTGTCCTTTCAATGTGCTGAGCGTGGCAAATGCCGGATCGTACATCTGTTCGGTGTGAACCATGGGCGGCTTGGCCAACAGCACTTCAAACATCTCGTGCCGCGTGTTGCTGTTCGGCCAGAGATTGATGTCGCGCACGCCAACGCCGTCCGGATAAATTGTATAATATTCATCCACCCATTCGTTGCGATAAATCTTGTAATGCGGATCAGACAAGGCGTAGCGCCAATGCACCACCACGCGGGCCGGCGAGTTTTCAACCAACGTTACATTGGAGTAACGACACTCACGGTCCTGCATCGGCTCGTTGCAGCCCTGGTTGCCGGCGCCCCAGCACTCGATGAACTCGTTGGTCATGGCCGCCTGTTCCATGTCCCAAATGGGGATGTACGAAGCGCTGCGCCAGAACAGGAATTCCGCTGCAAACGGAAACTGGATACGAATACCATGATTCGTGATGCCGCCATAACTGAATTCGCCTTCCTCAGCAGCAAACGCGGTCGGGATTTCCGGATCAAACTTTGTCAAGTTTTGGGTGAAATCAGCAACAACTTTACCTTGCGCATTTTTGAGCCGGGATTGAATAGCATAATTGCCACCCGGCAATGCTCGTAATTTTTGCGTATCAAACACCGGGATAAAGTC
Organism: uncultured Cytophagia bacterium; assembly: GCA_964432185.1. Classification (GTDB taxonomy): domain Bacteria; phylum Zhuqueibacterota; class Zhuqueibacteria; order Residuimicrobiales; family Krinioviventaceae; genus Kriniovivens. The sequence goes on along the minus strand of CAYSNA010000145.1, from coordinate 547 downwards.
ATCGGCGTTGCTGAGATCATCAATAGAAACGGACTCGATAAGCACACCGTTTTGCGGATTTCTGAACAACAACTCCAGGGATGAAGCAGTGCGCGTCTTGTCGTCCATGAGAAGCCGGAATGCCACCGGTTCCTCAACCGCAGGATGTCGTGTGTAGAGCGAGTACAAATTGAATTCAATAAACGGCGGTGTCTGTTCGACATAGGACGTGCGATAGAGTTGATGTTTTGTGTCGGCATCGAGAATCTGCAGGACAATTTTATTTTCCAATCGATCCGGGATAAAATAATTCGTCTCAATGGTGCCGCTATTGAGCACAGTCGTCTCCTTGTGTGTCCATGGACGTCCATTTTCCGGTTCCACACTAATGACGAGTTCGACATTTTTTTCAGCGTCGGTTTCCACTTCAAGCCAAAGTGGATTATTGCCATAAAAAGATGGCGTGCCAACAGGGCCAAATGCATACAAAGCGCTCCGAAAGGCCAGGCTTTTGACCTCAAATCCGGGATCGCCAAAAACAACATCGCCAAAGGCAATCGGTTCGTGA
>CAYSNA010000144.1:8876-12032 GCA_964432185.1 uncultured Cytophagia bacterium | reverse complement strand
ATGCAAAGTAATTTTGAAACAAGTCATACCAAACCAAAGCAAATCGGAATTTTACTGTCTATGAATTGTTTAACTTTTTTGAAATTTGTACAAGCAAAAATGGAGAGAATAATGGCGATGGTATACGTCACTCGCCGAATGCATTTTAGCGCGGCGCATCGTCTGCACACGGATGTGCTGACGGACGCAGAAAATGAAAAAACCTATGGCCTGTGTAATAATCCGTTGGGGCACGGCCATAATTACGAACTGGAGATCACCATCAAAGGGGAGCCGGATCCGGTGACCGGCATGGTCATCGACCTGAAAGAGTTGAAAGATATTGTGCAACGCGTTATCATTGATCGTGTTGATCACAAACATCTAAATTTTGATGTTGATTTTATGCGCGGTATTGTACCGACGGCGGAAAACATTGTCGCGGCGTTTTGGCATCAATTGGTCGACAATATTCCACATGGTGAATTGTACGAGTTGAAATTGTACGAAACACCGCGAAACATTGCAACTTATAGAGGAGAATAAAAATGAGTAAAATCGAAGGGGCTGTAACAACAATTTTGGAAAACGTTGGTGAAGATCCGAGTCGTGAAGGACTCGTGCGTACACCGTATCGCGTGGCCAAGGCGTACGAATTTTTAACCAAAGGTTATCGCGCCGATTTGGACGACATTGTCAATAATGCCATTTTTACAGAAGAGTGCAACGAAATGGTGGTCGTACGCGACATCGAGTTTTACAGTTTGTGCGAGCATCACATGCTGCCGTTTTACGGCAAAGCGCACGTGGCCTATCTGCCGAAAGGCAAGATAATCGGTTTGAGCAAAATTCCACGGATCGTGGACATGTTTGCGCGGCGGTTGCAGGTTCAGGAGCGTCTGACCAATCAAATTGCCGAGACCATCCGCGACATTCTTAATCCGCACGGCGTGGCCGTGGTGATGGAAGGCAAGCACCTTTGTATGATGATGCGCGGCGTCGAAAAGCAAAACAGCTATGTCACCTCCAGCGCCATGCTCGGTGAATTTAAAACCGAACGCGCAACGCGCATGGAGTTTCTCAATCTCTTACAAAAGCAGGCCTATTAGAATGACACTAAAAGACAAAGTTGTGTGGATTACCGGCAGCAGCCGCGGCATTGGCGAGGCCACGGCCAAAACGCTGGCGGCGCATGGCGCCAAAGTTATCATCTCTGGCCGAAACGAGGATGACATTGAGCGCGTGACCGGCAGCATCAACGCGAACGGCGATTCGGCGCTGGCGATTCAGTGTGACGTAAGGCACCACAACGACGTGCAAAACCTCGTTGATCAGGTCAAGGACACCTGGGGACCAATAGACATCCTCATCAACAATGCCGGCATTGGAATATTCAAAAAAGTTTTGGATATTAGCGAAGATGACTGGGACGCCATGATGGAGACAAATCTGAAATCGGCGTTCCTGTGCACCAAAGCGGTGCTGCCGGATATGCTTGCGCGACAGGCCGGCAAAATTATCAACATCGTTTCCGTCGCCGGTAAACAAGCGTACGGGAATGGCGGCGGCTATTGCGCCTCAAAATTTGGTTTGCGTGGATTTACAGATGTGCTGCGCCTGGAAACGCGCGAGCATGGCATTCAAGTGACGGCCATCTATCCCGGCGCGACCAGCACAGCCATTTGGGACGGCGCAGATGTCGATTTTTCAATCATGATTACGCAAGATGATGTTGCGCAAACCATTCTCTCGGTCTGCCAGGCCGGCCCGTCGGCACACATCGAAGAAGTCGTATTACGTCCGCAAGGCGGCGATCTTTAAGCAGGAGACTCTATCATGGTTCAGCTCACATTTTATGGGCATGATGCTTTTGTTATCGAGAGTGATAATACGCGACTCATCATTGATCCATTTCTCAAAAACAATCCGTTGGCATCCATTCGACCGGAGGAGGTAAAGGTTGATTATGTGCTGCTGACGCACGCGCATGGCGATCATCTTGGCGACGGTATCGAAATTGCCCGCAGGAACGATGCGACGATTATCGCCCCGAACGAGCTCGCTCATTACTGCCGAAAACTCGGCTGCGCGACCCACCCGATGCACATTGGCGGCGGCTTTAATTTTCCCTTCGGCCGGGTAAAATTGACGATTGCGCATCACGGCTCGGCGGCCGACCTGGGCGATAATGCCATGACCACGCTCGGACCACCTTGCGGCTTTGTCATAAGCATTGGCGGCAAAAAGATTTACCATGCCGGTGACACCGGGCTTTTTCTTGACATGAAACTGATCGGCGAGCTGGATGAACTCGATGTCGCGCTGCTGCCGATCGGCGACAATTTTACCATGGGACTAAACGATGCCGTCAAAGCGGTTGAGTTTCTCCGGCCCAGGCTGAGCATTCCCATGCATTATAATACATTTGATGTCATTCAGGCAAATCCTCAAGAGTTTAAAACCAAAGTTGAGGCGAACGGATTCAAAGCGCAGGTGATGACGATCGGCGAAACCGTCACCTTGACGTAGAATAGAGGTCGAAAGCCGCGTGCGGGAAATTCGGTTGAATCCGTATTTTAAATATAATATATTCTTGTCAACAAATGCCGGGTAGCCGTGCCGGACAAGGCACCGACTACCCTTTTTTCTATTTTGAAGAACGGATTTCTATGAACAAATTTTTGAGGCTTTTTTTTCTTCTTTTCGCTTTTCAGCTTGGCGCAACCGAGTGGGGCGAGATCATGCCGATCGAAGAGATCAAGCCGGGCATGACCGGCAAAGCGCGCACGGTTTTTTCCGGCGATGAGATCGAAGAATTCGGCGTGCAGGTGCTCGAGGTGATGTATAATTTTTATCCGCAGCTCGATGTCATTCTCGTCAAGCTGCTCGGAGATAAAGCGGAAGAGTCGGGCGTCGTCAGCGGCATGAGCGGCAGCCCGGTGTATATCGACGGCAAACTCGTCGGCGCGCTGTCGTATCGTTTCGGCCAGTTTATGAAGGAACCGATCGGCGGCGTCATGCCGATCAAATACATGATCGATATTGAAAAATACGATGAGCGCGACGTAAAAACTTCGCGGTTGAATTTTCAGCAAAATTTTATTGAAGCCGCGCTGATCGGCGTGAACGAAACGTTTTGGCAAACTGTGCTCAATATGCCGGACATTGTCGGCTCGT
>CAYSNA010000144.1:0-8866 GCA_964432185.1 uncultured Cytophagia bacterium | reverse complement strand
GCACATCATTTCCAATCCGCTGGTCTTTTCCGGATTTCAGCCGGAAATCGTGCAACAGTATGACGCTTATTTTCGCCGTTTGGGTTTTACACCCATGGTGGCGGGCAATGCCGGAACAAGTGCACCGGATGCCGAACCGGCACGTCTGCAACCCGGCTCCTCGGTGTCCATTTCGTTTCTCACCGGTGATCTGGCGGTGGAAGCAACCGGCACGGTCACGGCCGTCACCGATGATAAAATCCTCGCCTTTGGGCATCAGTTGTTCAATTTTGGACCGATCCGTCTGCCGCTCGCCGCATCGCACGTGTACGCGACCTTGCCCAGTTTGATGGGCTCCAGCAAAATGGGGACATCCACCGGCATTCTCGGCACATTTGTCCAGGACCGGCTTTCCGGCGCGCTGGGCGATCTGTCGCAACAACCGGACATGATTCCAATACGCCTCACCATGGAATCACCCTTTCATGCGTCGCGAGAATTTAACTTTCGCCTGGCAAACGATCCGGCCTTCAACAACATGCTGCCGTTTTACATGCGCACCGCGCTCATCCAGGCGGCTTATTCGGCGCGCCTGGCCGGCGAGCAGAACTCGTGTCGTTTGACAGGCTCGATCACCTTAACCGACGGCCGTTCACTGGAGCTGGATGATTTTTTTACCTCACAACAAACACTGGGATTTCTCGCCGCGGCGACCGATGCCGTTGATGCCACGGATCTCGTTACTGTTTTGATGGGCAATATTATGGTGAACGATTTTGAAGGTCCACAAATCGAATCCGTCGACGTAAAACTTGAAACCATCCCCGGCTCACAATACGCGATCATTGAAACCGTGTGGCAGGACAAGACGACGGTCAAACCGGGTGAAAACGTTACCTTGACCATCGGCCTGCGCGACAATGACGGCAAACGACACAAAATGAATCGCACCATAAAAATTCCGAAAACGGTCGACGGTCGGCGCATGAGCGTTTTTGTCACCAGCGGCTCCTCCCTGTCGCGCTATGAGGTGCAGGTGAGCCGCGATAAATTTGTGCCGAATGATTTTGATGATCTGTATCGGATTTTATCCGAGCGCCGCAAAACGCAAAATTTGTATATCCACGTTCGGGCCATGGATGATGGTTTGCTCGTCGAAGGTCAGGAGATGCCCGACATCCCGCCGTCGGTGATGAACGTGATGAGCACGCGCTCGTCCGGTGGGGTTATGCAGCGCATGCGCGACCGCCAGGTTTATGAAGTTGCCATCCCAACGGATTACGTCATCGTCGGCGCCAAACGGCTGCTGCTGACGATCGAATCGCCATCCAAAGCGACGACACAAAACGGCAACAGCAACAACGCATGGTATCGTTAGACCTTCGACAGGTTTTGACTCTTTCAATTTCACACAGGATTTCACATGACACTGCACACATATTTTCTTTTCATTTTGATGTTCTCCTCGTCGCTGTTCGCGGCGACCGCCAAAACCGTGACGCATGACACGAAAACGGATTTTGCGCGCGGAACCTTAAAAAACGTCACGGTTCTATTTGACGGAACGCTCAAAACCGCGCCGGTCAAAACGCGATTGCTGGATACCGGCGAACCATTTATCTGGTCGATGGCCGAGGATTCCAGGGGCAACCTCTATATCGGCACCGGAAATGACGGCAAAGTTTTCAAACTCACTGCCGCCGGAGATTCATCGGTTGTGCTCGATGTCGACGAACTTTTTATTTTTGCCCTGCTTGTAGATGCCGCGGACAATCTTTACGCCGCCACATCGCCGAACGGCAAAGTATACAAAGTGACGCCGGCGGGCGAGAGCACTATTTTTTTTGATCCCGAAGCAACCTACATCTGGGATCTGGCGCTGGCTGCTGACGGCAACATACTCGTCGCCACCGGCGAGCAGGCGTTTATCTATTCGGTATCGCCCAGGGGAGAAAGCCGCATCCTTTTTGATGCCGACGAGAATCATGTCCGTTCGCTTCTTGTTGATGGCCAAACAGTATATGCCGGCACCAGCGGTAACGGATTCGTCTATCGGTTCACTTCCGATGAAAAACCTTTTGTTTTATTTGATCCTCAAATGGAAGAGGTAAATCAGATCGTTCTTGGCGACGACAATTTTATTTACGTGTCCGCCTTTGGTGAACCCTTGACACTCCCGACGCCCCGGACAGCGGCCACACAAAGCCAGAACAATCAGAGCACAAACAATGGAAATGACGAAGACGACGAGAACGAATCGGCTATCGATTCGCAATCGATCAATCTCGAAAGCATTGTGCGTTCGGGCGGCGCCCCGACCTCGCTGTTCCGAATTTCACCCGACGGCTATGCCAAGGATTTGTGGCTTGGTTCGGATGAAAAAATCCAGTCCATTTTCTCGCATGGCGATGACATTCTCGTCGGCAGCGGCAAATCCGGCACGCTTTTAACGGTAAATGCCGACGGCGATCTCTCCATTTTATTGGAAAACGGCGAGACGCATGTGACTGAGCTGGCGAAAAATCGACAGGGCAAAATTATTTATACCACGTCAAACCTGGGCCGAGTTTACCAGATTGAAGAAACGACAGCCGATACGGCGTCTTTCATTTCCGAAACAATCGACGCCGGGTTGCCGGCACACTGGGGAACGTTGGTGTGGGAAGGCAACGAGGCGGCCAAGTCCACGCGCTTTTATACCCGCAGCGGCAATACCGAACAACCGTCACAAACGTGGAGCGACTGGACGGCTGTTGAAAAAAGTGGCGACGTGGCGCGCATCAAAAGTCCGGGGGCGCGTTTTGTCCAATGGAAATGCGAATTAAAAAACAAAGAAGCGGCGATTGATAAAGTCAGTCTCAGCTATATTCAAAAAAATCTGCAGCCGACGATCTCGTCCATTTTCATTCATCGGCCGAATGATTTTTACGAAAACAAATCCAACGGCGGCACTGAGCGGCAGGGCATCACCTTTCCGGCGCCGCTGCCGAACAAGCAGAACAAAAAAGGTTTTCGCACTGTGGATTGGCTGTTTGATGATCCTAACTTTGACGCCCTCTATTTTGATGTATTTTACCGCCGCGTCAAATCAAATCTTTGGCGACAAATGGCGTCCAACCTGGATGTCAATTATCACTCGTGGGATTCTGCGCAAATGGCCGATGGCGATTATGAAATCAAAATCGTCGCCACGGATAAACTCGCCAATCCGGCCAACCTGGCCTTGACCGGCGAAAAAATAAGCAAACCGTTCACCGTTGATAATACCGGCCCCGTCATTCAGCCCGGGAATAAAAAAAGCACCAACGTGTTAACTGTTAGAATTAGTGACGACTTGTCGCGCCTCGACAAGGTGCAGTACAGTATTGACGCTGCGGACTGGCAGGACATCTTTCCGACCGACGGCATTATGGATTCAAAAACAGAGATTTTTGATATTCCGCTGCCCGACGGCGATGTTCACGATATTGCCATCAAGGCGCGCGATGAAATCGACAACGTGTCTGTCGTGCACACCGCACCACAATAAACGGTTAACAGATTATGCAAGGACGCTGGGATCCAATCCGGGATTTTCTAAAGGACAAACAAAAGCTTCTCATCACCACGCACCTCAATCCGGATGGCGATGCGCTGGGCAGTGAATTGGCGTTGGCCCATTATCTTCGTGATAATGGCAAGGATGTTCGCATCATCAATTCCGATCCGCTGCCACACTTTTTTCACTTTTTGACGAACGGCTTTGTGATCGAACACTTTGATCCGGCGGCGCACGCGTCCGCTTTGTTATCATGCGATGCCTGCCTGGTTGTGGATGTAAGCGAATGGAAGCGTCTCGGTGTCATTGCTGATGCGCTCCTCGACTCCGGTCTTCCGATCGCCTGCATTGATCACCATCTGTCTGTTGGAAAACTCGGTGATCCACAAATTATTGATAACAGCGCCTCCTCAACCGGCGAGCTCGTTTATGATTTCCTCGCCACCGTAAAAGCCAATTTTTCGCAAGGCATAATTGATTCGCTCTATACGGCTATTTTGACTGACACCGGATCGTTCAAATTTTCCAACACGACCGCACAAACGCATCTCATCACCAGTGACCTGATTGCCAAAGGCGCCAACTTTGAGAAAATTTATGCCGAATTGTACGAGAGTGATTCGATCAGCCGCACGCTGCTCAAAGGCCGCTTGCTGGCCAATATGCAGTTTGAATGCGACGGCCGTTTTGCCTGGTTTGTCATGTCGTATGCCCTGCAAAAGGAGCTGGGCGCCGAGCCGTGGGAATCCGAAGGTTTTTCCGATCTGGCGCGCGCCGTCAAAAGCGTGGAGATCAGCATCATGTTTTCGGAAGAGGCGAACGGCCTCGCCAAGGCCAGTTTTCGCTCCAAAGGCAGAATTCCCATTAACACCCTGGCGGAACAGTTTGGCGGCGGCGGCCACAAATTCGCCGCAGGCGCAGCGCTGCCATGGCCGCTTGATGACGCCATTAATAAAGTCAATGCGGCGGCCAAAGCGTACCTGAACACATGTACGTCCGCTGACACTTAGCCGCTGCACCGCCATTCTCTGCACTATCACTCGATTGTTCTATTATATCATATACCTCTTGATGAGCATCCGACAAGGCGACCCAACCGGTTGCCCGCTCTCTATTCTTGAATATTAACATCGCATCACGCCGGACATTTTACATGCAGCGAGATTATAAAATCCTCATTATTGAGGATAATCGACAACAAGCCCGTTACTTTGAAATTTTACTCAGCCGACACGAGCCGCCCTTTTTTGTTGATGTGGCGAGCGATGCGCCGGAGGTGTTTGAAAAACTGGCGGCCGCGCCTTTTGATGCGATCACTATTGATTATCATCTGCCCTCCATCACCGGCATCGAATTACTCACGCAAATCAAGCAAAAGTATCCCTACATCCCTGTCATCATGGTGACCGGCCAGGGTGATGAACGCGTCGCGGTGGAGGCCATGCGCAAAGGCGCGCAGGATTACATCACCAAAACGCGGGAGTACCTCGAACTTTTGCCGCGCACTCTGATCCGCGCCATCCGCGAAAGTATGCTGACCAAACAGCTGGAAGAAAGTCGCCAACGCTACTATGAGCTCTTTCACAACGCCAATATCGCCATTTTTGTCATTGATTCGGAGACAACGCACATTCAGCAGATGAACAAATGTGCGGAAAACCTGCTGGGTTTAGACTACGATCTTGGCCGGCAAAAAGCCTTTTTTAATCTCGTGACGCCGGACCAGCAAAGCATTATTGAGAGACTGTTCAAGAATATTAAAGAAAACGGCAATGCCACGGCCGAGAATATTCGGCTGTTGCATCACGAAAAGCATGTTGTGCCGACGGACATCAACGGAAGTTATGTGCAAACAAACGCGCACGGTTTGATCGAATTATTCGTCACCGATATTCGCGAAAAACTCGCCATGACGCGACAGTTGCAACTGAGCCAGCAGCGGCTGATGTCGCTGTTTAACGGCATCACGGATTTGATTTGCGTGCTGAGCACCGATTATAAGCTGCTGATGGGCAACAAACGTTACCTCGAGTTCACCAGCAACACCAATAAATCCATCAATAATAAAAAATGCTACGAGGCATTATTTAATCGAAACGAGCCGTGCTCCATGTGTCCGGCTTTAAAAACCTACGAGAGCGGCGACGCGCATTTTATTGAAATGCTGCACGACAATCGTATCTATCACATCTGGACCTTTCCAATGCAAAGCCATGATGGCCGGCCGGAATATATTGTCGAGTACGCCAAAGATGTTACCGAGGACAAGGAGATGGAGCGGCAGCTCATCAAGGCGGAAAAATTGGCGTCCATTGGTTTATTATCCTCCGGCATTGCGCACGAGCTGCGAAATCCCCTGAACATCATCGAGACGGCGCGCTATTCAATCGCGGCGTCGCTCAATCCATTGTCGCCGGATATCAATCAAAAACTCTCTGTCATCAAATCCAATGTCAAACGCGCGTCCGGCATTATCGATAATCTGCTGCAATTTTCACGGAATTCCGATGTGCCAAAGGAGCAGATCGATCTGGCCGCCTTGATCAAAAGCACGGTGTCCCTGTTGTACAAAGAGATGAGCCGGTTGAATATTCAGGCGTTGCTGGCGATCAGCGAAACGCCGCGCGTTTATCTCAATCTGGATTCGCTCAAGCAGGTTTTTCTCAACATCATTCAAAACGCCATCCACGCCATGCCGGATGGCGGTCAATTGCGTATCAAAACGTTAACGAGTCCGGACAACAGCCGGGTCTTTGTCGAATTCATGGATAACGGCGCCGGTATTTCATCGGAGAATCTTACACATATTTTTACGCCGTTCTTCACCACCAAAGCGCCGAACGAAGGCACGGGCCTGGGGCTTTATTTATCTTATACATTGTTGAAACGGGAAGGCGGGGACATCAAGGTTGAAAGTACCTTGGGGAAAGGCTCAACCTTTCGGGTGCAGTTGCCGGTGGCTGGCGGTTAGTTGCGGAGCGCCTGTTTTGCCATGAATAGTCAGGAGTGAAAAGCAATACGATGGGCAGAAAGAGCCGAGACGACGACATCATCGCCGTCTCGGATTCATTTCCAACTAAATTGCCTATGCGATATGCGGCGTCATTTTTTTAGCCAAACGTTTCTGCTTTTTCTCGGCGCGTCGTGCTTTGCGCTTTTCGGCCGAAAGTTCAACGCTGGTATAAATGACCGGTACGACAACGAGAGTCAAAATCGTCGCCACCGTGAGGCCGCCCATGACGGCGCGGGCCATCGGCGCCCAGGATTCACCGCTCTCGCCGAGTCCGAGAGCCATCGGCAGCATGGCCAGAATGGTCGTTGACGCGGTCATCAATACGGGGCGCATTCGAACGCGGCCGGCTTCGACACAGGCCTCGAACAATTCCATACCACGGTCACGCAACTGATTGGTATAATCAACCAACACAATACCGTTGTTTACCACAATACCAACGAGCATCACAATACCAACGAGCGCCATCACGCTGAGCGTTGTTCCGGTCACCAATAATCCAAATACCACACCAATCAGTGCCAGCGGAATGGTAATCAGAATAATAAACGGATCGACGAGCGATTCGAACTGCGACGCCATCACCATGTAGACGAGCAAGATCGCCACCAAAATAGCAAGACCCAAATACATGAATGATTCCTGCATATCTTCAGCCGTACCGCTGATTTCAAAACGATAATCATTCGGAATGGGCGTCTCTTTGAGAATTTTGTTCACCTCGGCCGTCACCGCGCCAAGTTGATTGCTTTTTTCAATGTCAATATTGAGACTGACAAAACGTTCCTGGTCTTCACGATTGATCTCTTGTGGTGATTTTTCATAATCAATCGAGGCGATCGCGCGCAACGGAATTTGCCGACCGGTCGGCGTCATCACCAGAATATTTTCAATATCCTCTTTGCTCTCGCGAGAGTCTTTCGCAAGCTGCACGCGCACGTCGTATTCATCACCACCTTCGCGGTAGCGAGTGACGACGTTGCCCAGCACACTTGTGCTCACAGTTTGACCAACGAGTGCAGTACTCAAACCGAGATCCGCGATGCGGTTTCGGTCCAGATTGATGCGCAATTCCGGACGCGCATCTTGAATGCTTGATTCGGTAAAGACGACGCCTTCGATCTTGTCAATTTTTTCCTTGATTTCATTCGCCAACGCCTCGCCAACGACAAGGTCATGGCCAATAATATTGACGACAATGTCACCGGCGCTGCCCATCATCGCAGCTTGTCCGCGGTCAGCGAATGTGATGGTGGCGTCTGGCATTTTATCAAACTTTTTGCGCAGTTCTGCTTTAATCTCATCTTCGTTTCTGTCGCGCTTGGTCACGCTGGGCAAACGCACATTGATATCGCCTTCGGCAGCAGAACGCGAGGAAAAGAAGGCGAGAATACCTTCACCCTGACCAAACGAGGAGTAGGTGTATTCCCCTTCAGGGACATCCGATTCGAGAATATCGTTGACCTCCCGCATGGTTTTTTCCATCTGATCCAAACTAATGCCGGGTGAACGGTCGACGGAAATAGCAAGGAAACCGTCATCGCCTTCCGGCATAAACTCGCCGCCGAGAGCGCCGATCAACAAAAGTGATAAAACAAACAAACCAAATACAGAGGTCAGCACAGTTTTTCGGTGATTCAACGACCATTCGAGCCGTCTCGCATAGCGCTCGCGCCAACGATTGATCCAGTTGATTCCCATTTGGGCGAATTTCTGGAATCCCTTTTTCGGTCCATTGCCATTTTCAACTTTGATAAACCGGGATGACATCAACGGGATCAACGTCAAGGCCACCACCAGGGACACCGTCAAGGAGAAACAGATGGTCAGCACCATTTCCTTGAACATCTGTCCGGCCAATCCCGGCACAAAAAGCACGGGCAGAAAAACCGACAAGGTCGTCAACGTCGATGCCGTGATGGCCATTGCCACTTCGCCGGTTCCTTTATTGGCCGCATTCGCCGGCGACTCGCCCAACTCGCGGTAGCGGAAAATACTTTCGATCACCACAATCGAGTTATCGATGAGCATACCCACGGCGAGGGCCAAACCGGCCATGGAGATGATGTTCAAGGTCAAGTCAACCTGATCCATGACCGCAAAGGTCAAAATAATGGACACAGGAATGGACAGCGCAACAATCAGGGACGTTCTAAAATTACCAAGGAAAAACAACAATACCAAAAAGGCGAACAAAATAGCCTGGATACCCGTGCTGCCCAGGTTGGACATGGAGCGCTCAATAAAAGTTGACGAATCAAAAAACAAGTCAAGCTTTACGCCTTTGGGCAATTCCGACTCTATCTGAGGAATAGCTTTGGTGACATCGCGGCACA
>CAYSNA010000143.1:0-12099 GCA_964432185.1 uncultured Cytophagia bacterium | reverse complement strand
CTCATCCACGAATACCCGTTTGGCGACCGCGGCGACATGGTTTACTGGGAGCAATGGGACACGCACGTGTCATGGCAGCACGAAGCGCCGATAGTGTTGCGCGTACCGGCAAAAAAAATCCCGTCGTGGGGATTAAAAAACAATTCAGCGGAAAATCCGCCACCGAGTCCGGTCAAAGTTGATACCGAGCTGGAGACGGTCGACCTTGTGCCCTACGGCAGCGCGCGATTGCGGATTTCGGAATTCCCACTCATTCTTCCCTGACGAAAAAACGCGTGTCACCTTTAAAAATTGCCTCTATTGGAAAGTGCATATTGTTTTTGAGCAAAAATCTTTATCAACAAAATTTCTTACACGACGTGCACAGATGTTGACAAATTAATACGAATTAAAAAAACAAGCCTCGCTCATTCGTACTAACCCGCGTATAGTTGATACAATTCATGTTCAACCTGTGCGGTCGGTTAAGAAAAATACCATCATATATCCCTTGATTCAGGTGCGAATTTTTTACGCGAGGCAGCATCATTATTCACATATTTCTTGAACAAAACAGGCATCTTTATCATCAAATAAACATCTGATTTAGCATGTCAGAATACCTTGAGATCACACCCAAGCCAAAATGTAAAACAAATTCACTCTGGCACGAAATGTGTTGACGGACTAACTTTTAAAGAACTTTTTTGTAAAAAATTACTTACATTCCCCGATGCGGAAAATCATTCCCAATCGACTTTCGGTTCTCGAATTATTCGAGTCGACGGGACGTGTAACACAAACCTTCACAATTTTGGAGTTAAAATCTATGAAAAAGGCAGTGGCAGTATTGGCTCTTTTTGCAGTGACGCTGACCCTGAATGCGGCAGATAAAATTGTCATTAATGAAATAATGTATAATAGTCAAGGCACCGATGTCGAGTTCATTGAACTTGTAAATGTATCCGGCGCCAGCATAAATCTTTCCGGCTGGAGTATTGTGGATGACAACGATGCTCACACCAAATGTCAACTTTCCGGCACACTTGCCGCCAATGCATACATCGTAGTTGTTGGTGATAAAGCGGCTTTTAGCGCCGTTTTCCCGGATGTGCAAAACGTCAACGCCAATGCATATAATCCAAACGATACGGGCTGGGCGCTTGGGAACAATGGCGATACAGTTCGTCTGTTTGAAAATAACGTCCTGCACGATAGTGTCCGCTTTAACGACGGCGGCGACTGGCCGACCAGCCCCGATGGCGGCGGACCGTCCCTCGAACTCCTTCACCCCACTCTGGATAACAATGAACCATCTAGCTGGGATCCAAGTCTGAATGACGGCGGCACTCCCGGCAAACAAAACAGCGTTTACACGACCAACGTGATGCCGGTTTGTAAAGACGGCGAACGCGCGATCGGCCTGCCTAAAAGCTCCGACAACGTCAAGGTGATGGTGCTGGCGTACGACCAGGAAGGCCTGGCCAAAGTTGAGTTAATGGTTGATTCCGGCTCCGGCTATCAGGCCATTGCCATGTTTGATGATGGTTCCAACGGCGATGCCGTCGCCGGCGATTCGCTTTTTACCGGCACTATTCCGGCGAAAAGTTCCGGCACGCTGGTGAAATATTATGCTATTGCTACCGATCTCATCGGTCAAACGGATTTGTGGCCGAATGACGCCCCCACTGACTATCACGCATATACGGTTGACTATACACCGCCGGATTTGCGCATCACTGAACTTATGGCCGTCAATGGAAAAACCATTGCTGATGAACGCGGCGATTATGACGACTGGTTTGAAATTCACAACGCCGGCACCGTTGCCGTCAATTTAAAAGACATGTATGTCAGCGATGCCTTGAATTCGACCAAAACATTTAAACTTCCCAATTATATTTTGGCAGCCGGTGCTTATGTGTTGTTGTGGGCTGATGACGAACAAGAGCAGGGTCCCCTGCACACGAATTTTGCATTATCTTCAGATGGTGAATCTGTGGCGCTGTTTGAGACCATTAACCACGGCAATGTTTTGGTGCATGGCTGGAAATACGGCCGCATGGGCACGGATGTCACCATGGGTTCTGTCTCCAAAGACGCCACAGCGCCGGACTATTTAAAAATCCCGACGCCGGGTACGGCAAACAATCCCGCCTATTATTTTGATTTGTGCATCAACGAGTTCCAGAGCACCAGCGATTTTGGCGGTCCGGATGACTGGATCGAAATTTATAATCGCGGCAGCCAGGCGGTGGATGTCTCAAACTATTTCTTGTCCGATGAACGCGGCAACAATGATAAATGGCAATTCCCGAATGACACGATCATTCAGCCTGGACAGTACCTCGTCATCTGGGAAGATGAACTCAAGTTTGGTCTTTCCTCGGAGGGTATCGATGTCATCCAGTTCACCAAACCGGATACGGTGACGGGCGTTGATTTTTACGATTTTGGCCCGCAGCTCGCCGATTACAGCGAAGGCCGCTGCCCGGACGGCACGAGTAAATGGCAAAAATTCAAACCGCACTCCCGCGGTGCAGCCAATGATTGCAGTGCAGCCGTTGCCCAGGATACAAATCCGCCAATGCCGGAAGAATTTGTCTTGCAGCAAAATTATCCCAATCCGTTTAATCCAACAACAACTATTTCGTTTACATTGCCTCAAGCAGATAATGTGACCTTGAAAATCTACGACATTCTTGGCCGCGAAATGACGACGTTGGTGAATCAAAGAATGCGCGCCGGTTCCTACAGCTTTGACTGGAACGCGGAAAAATTCAGCAGCGGCGTTTACCTGTATGTCTTGACTGTTGGCGATAAAGTTGATATCAAGAAAATGCAGCTTTTAAAGTAAAGATCATCCCCAAATCCCGGGGACTTTTAGTCCCCGGGATTTATAATGTCATCACGCTGACATTTTTTAATCCTCACTTGCATTTTTTGCTCATCCTGTTTATACTATTGACAAATTTCTGTGTTTACAGGAGTCATCCATGAAAATTGTTTCTGTAGTTCTTTTGTCAACAGTTGTATTGATGTCATGTGCGTCTCCCCCAAAACCCAATATCACCATCACCCAAATTACCCACGGCCCCAGGCACCACTGGTTCGGCTATTACGACAAATGGCAGTTTGATCCAAGCGGCCGATATGTTTTGTGCAACGAAGTGGATTTTGAAGGCCGTTCTCCCAAAGCGGATGATGTCATCAAAGTCGGCATGATTGATTTGTTGAATAACAATGAATGGATCGAACTCGGCGATTCGCGCGCCTGGAACTGGCAGCAGGGGTGTATGCTGCAATGGTTGCCGGGGTCATCGAACGAAGTGGTGTGGAATGATCGTCTGGATGGGCAGTTTGTCTGTCACATCCTCAACATAAAAACGATGGAAAAACGCACCATCCCCAGAGCTATCTATAGCATCAGCCCGGACGGCCAGTGGGCCGTGGCGCCGGATTTTGAACGCATTCAGGACATGCGCCCCGGTTATGGCTACGCCGGTTTTGCCGATCCACACAGCAACATGCTTCGGCCGGAAGACGCCGGCATTTATAAAATCAATATGCGAACCGGCGACAGTCACCTGATCATCAGTGTACATGACATTGCCAATATTCCATTTGAACACGAAGATTTGAGCAGCGCCAAACATTATTTCAATCACCTGTTGTTCAACACGGACGGCTCGCGTTTTATCTTTTTGCATCGCTGGCGTCAATATGATTCCGAACAATTCAAAACCGTCGGCGGCTTTGGCACGCGTATGCTGACGGCATCGCTGGATGGCGATGATATTCGCGTCATCGATCCATATGGCTACACCTCGCATTTTATCTGGCGCGATCCGAATTTTATTCTCGCCTGGGCAAAAGTACCGTCGTATGGGCACGCTTTTTATTTATTTGAGGATGCGGAACAGGAAAACATCCAACCGGTCGGCCTGGATGTGATGACGGTCAACGGTCATTGCACCTATCTGCCCGGCGGTCGTTATATTTTAAATGACTGTTATCCGGATGAGAAGAGAAACCAAACGGTTTATCTGTACGATATAGCCACGCAGAACACAATAACACTGGGGACATTCTATTTGCCGGAGGAATATAAAGGCGAGTGGCGCGTTGATACGCATCCGCGTTACAACCACGATGGCACAAAAATTTGCGTTGACGGCGTTGTCAAGGGGCAGGGACGTCAATTGTATTTGATTGATATCGTTTCACTGGGAAAATAGATATGACAAAATCACAACTCTCAAGGGCGGAAGGCTGGATATCCATCATCATCAATAGCCTGCTCTTTGTCCTGAAATATTGGGCCGGTTTAGTCTCCGGTTCCATCGCCATCATCGCTGACGCCTGGCACACGCTTTCGGATTCAATATCTTCCGTTTTTGTTCTCGTCGGGACAAAAGTCTCGGAACGACCGCCTGATGATCGGCACCCGTTCGGCCATGGCCGCGCCGAGCTGATTACCGCAATTATCATCGGCATGTTCTTGGCGTTCATTGGTTACGAATTTCTGCGGGAATCAATTTCACGTCTGGTTGAGAAACAGGCTTCGACCTTTGGAGCAATTGCGAAAATCGTGACCGTTTTTTCCGTGTTGGCCAAAGAAGGCCTGGCGCAATTTGCCTTTTGGGCCTATCGAAAAACCAATTCCAAACCCCTGCGCGCCGACGGCTGGCACCACCGCAGCGACGCGATTTCATCCGTGCTGATCCTGGTCGGTATCTTTCTGGGTGGACAGTTTGTCTGGATGGACGGCGTGCTCGGCATTCTCGTTGCGCTGCTGATTTTTTATTCCGCCTTTGAAATCATTCGCGATGCGGTTGACCCGCTCATGGGAAAAACACCTGATGATGAGTTGATCAAAAATATCAAACGGCTCTGCAACACCACGTTTGGGCAGTCCATCCATGCGCATCATTTCCATATTCACGAATATGGCGATCACACGGAACTGACGTTTCATATCGTCTTTTCCTCAGAATATACGTTGAAACAGGCGCACGACCTCACCACCAAAATCGAAAGTCAAATCCGTGATGAATTTAATATCGAAGCCACCATTCACATGGAGCCTGAAGGCGATGAAGGCGATTTCCATCCGGAACGTGAAAACGGCAAATAGTAAAACGACAGGCGGCATGCTATAAAAGCCGCCTCTTTTTTCCACACCTTTCTTTTCTGCAAAACATAAAATTCGCTTTAATTTCTTGTTAAAAAGCCCAAGACTCGTTATCTTGAACTAGGTCATAACGTCACATAAATTAGTAACTACCAAGGGGAACACGCCATGAAAAAAGTGATACCACTACTTCTGTTAAGTGCGCTGTCAATGGTTTTTGGTCAAACCATTCGAGTCGGGACGTCAAGTCTGGCGACAGCAACGGCGTTCAACAACGCCCGAAAAATTGCCCGCACCTTGTCCGACCAGATCGTCATCGTTTATGAAGATGTGTACAATAATCAAAATGCCATTTTTTACAATTATAGCGATGGCGGCACGGATTGGCAGGAACCGCGGTTTCTCGACTATGGCCACGCGCCGGCGCTCGCCGTTTCGGACAAGGATTCGTTTTATCTCTGCTACACCAAGTCCAACAAGAATGTTTTAAAATTGACCGTATTCACGTTTGCGCAACTGGCCAATATGCAGGACGCTTATGATATTGACATCTACTATGGCGCACCGGGCAGCCAGCATACGGCACCAACGCTCGATGTTGGTCCGCGTTTTGTGCACCTCGCGTTTCAAAGCATGGACGCGGGCGCTGATCTGTCGTCCATTCGTTACGGATTGTTCCATCGCGATCTCGAACCGGCCACGTCCATTTTTGCAATCAACGCATCGGGCACGCATGCCTCGCAGCCGACATTGCAGACGGATCTGGAATTTGCCTCGGATTACGTCAATTTCTTTTGGACCGAGGAGATCGATTCTGTCAAACATATTCATCACATGTCGATTAACGCCGATTCCATTTATGCATTGCAGCCGGGATCGCAGGATGCATTTAATCTGATGCTCAAAGTGGGTCTGGCGCACATAAACGACAATTTTGCGCAATTCAAGGGCTGCGCCAATCCCTCCTTTTCGATTCGGGCCGAAGCCTTTGGCAGCGCTCCCAAAATGTTTGCCAACCGAATCATCATGGGCTGCGATAATTTGAGCAAAAAACAATTCAACCTGTTTTCCCTGGATTATGAAACCGACGCGCTGAGCATTGATATTCGCGGCGGCTATCGCCAAAGCGCCGAGCAACCGGCGTGGCCCAGTGTGGATGACATCATTCTCAATCCGCGCAGTTGCGCCATCGTCTGGGAAAGCAGCAATTCGATTTTTTACGGCCAGTCGCTTTATGCCGATATTGTCACCGATCCACCGGAGGCGATCAGCGGCGCGGACAATTCACATTACCCGAGTATCTGCTACAAAACCTTTCGGTCGAATGTATTTGACGTCATCTGGACGGCTGCGGGAGAAACGGGATACCAGATTCTTTACAAAAGGATGGACAAGCAGTACTGGTTTGATCCCATCGTCGTAGCGGTTGATGCAGAGCTGAACGGCACCTATGGCCATCGCTTTTCTGAAAAAATCGTTGTCAGCGGCGGCATCAACAATATGCTGGATTTACAGCTTTTCAAGGGAGCGCTGCCGGACAGCCTGGCTTTCCGGCAAAGCCTGGCGGAAGAATTTACCTGGCAGATTGAAGGCATTCCGCATACCTCCGGCCGATTCCCCATCACGCTACGCGCCACGGATGTCGGCGACGATGCCGGACTCTTTACCGAGAAAAACATCGTCATTAATATTAAGAACACAGCGCCGGAAATTTCAGTTATCGGATCGGCGGCTGGGTTCTGGAGAATGAATGAGCCTGTCGAGTATAAAATCAATATCGTAGACGCTGAAAAAAATGCTTTTGACTGGAGCGTTTCCACATTGCCTGCCGGGCTGTCATTGAACAAAGCGAGTTTCATCATTATAGGAACCGGAACACTGCCTGCAGGCGAAGCGTTACCGTACGAAACCACCTTTAAAATTTATAGCGATGACGGCGATAAACAAGATACCGTTGAAGTGGCCTATAAACTACTTCATCCAACTTTTGTGAATAGTGATGCCGGCGACATGATTCCGACGGAATTGAGACTGCATGAGGCCTATCCCAATCCCTTTAATCCGGCAACCACCGTCAAACTGGAAGTGCCGCACAGACAGGATATACGTGTTGAGGTTTATGATCTGCGCGGCCGTTTGGTCACCTCGTTGCACGATGGCGAGCTGGACGCCGGCTTCCATTCGTTTACTTTTGATGGATCAACGACCTCCTCCGGCTCTTATTTCATTCGTATGCAGGCGGGCGACAAGGTTCAGACGCAAAAGTGCGTCCTGTTGAAATAAATTTGACATCGCTGATCTCCACTCTGTACTCTGCTATTTGGGATTGGAGAGTGGAGAAATCAGCGCAAAGATTTTTTTAAAGAGTTACAACACAACGTTCCCCCGCGTGGCACACAAGCTGCCCAGTGTCTGGTTTTCCTTTGACCGTGCGAACAAACGGCTCTTTGCAGACCGAAGATTATTTGCCGCATTCGGAAAAATCTTCCGGCCTTTTATGTTCTTTTCAACTTTCATTTTAATCTGAGGGAGAGAAAAATGAAAAATCTATTTATCCATCTCTTTCTGATCTGTTCACTTTATGCCGGCGAGCCCATCCAAATCGGCACATCCAACAGTCCGCTTGCTACGGCTTTTAACAACGCGCGCAAAATCGCCCGTACCTATGATGACCGCCGCGTGGTGGTGTACCAGGAGCTCGAGGGTGGACACAAGGTCATCAAGCTCGTCTATAGTGATGATGGTGTGAATTGGTCGGAGCCGCGTTTATTGGCATACGGTTTTTCGCCCACCATCGCCGTATCCGCAACCGATACATTTTATGTGGCGTGGACTACCCACGATAGTAATCGGCCGCATACGGCGCTGTTTCCGGCCTGGAACATTCCATCTGAGCCTTTAAATGCACCGCCGCAAACCGATCCGAACATCAGCCATGCCCTTGAATCAGTTTGCCTTGCCGTGGATAAAAATTATGTCCACCAGGTTTTTCACTATCTGGCGCTGGACAGCGCCGGCACTTTCATCCATTACGATATCTATGACAAACAATTGCAGTGGCTGGGCGTCGGTGGAGTATTGAATAAAGTCGAGGATGGGCACGTCGGACCGCCCACTATCTCCTGCGATCTCGAATACAATGCCGGTCCGGCACATATTGTCTGGTCCGCGCAAAAGGGCGTAACCAACAGGCTCAAACATGCGGTCATCCATCCGGAAATATTTGAGCAGGCTGATTGGCTCTTGAGTGTGCCCGACTATCTCGCTATGGGATTTGTCCTGACGCTTGATACGTCCTGGCACCATGATCCATCGCTCTCCACCCGATCGTATGGAGATATGTCTTTGATCGTCGGCGCGTTTAACAACGATGACATTAAGGGGCTGACCATTTGTTCATGGAACGTATTCAGCGATGAACAAAACGGCATTGAGCTGTACGACTGGAATTCATACAACCTTTCCGAGAGAGAACCATCCTGGCCGTCAGTTGATGATGTCATTGATCCGAACCGCTCCTGTGCCGTGGTATGGCAGAAAAACGGCAATATCTTTTATGGGCAGACCAGTAAAGCCGAGATTAAAACAGAGCCGGCACAACGTGTTAATGGACAAACAAACACGATGGCGCGCTACCCGAGTGTGTGTTACAAAACATTCCGGCCGGACAAATTTGATGTCGTCTGGACAGAAGGCACGGACACGCCTTACAGAATCATGTACCGACGAATGCTAAAGGATTACAGCCAAATTTTCGATAAAATGGATATTTTAACAACAGAGCTTCCAGCCGCCATCGTTGGCCAGGACTATCATGCCGAAATCAAAGTCAATTATCCCGAGAGCTGGCACGGTAATGACTGGAGAATTATCGATGGACAACTTCCGGCGGGTTTGGACATGGTTCCTTATCATAATCTACCAACGACGAACGGGAACCTGGTCATTCTTGGCACACCAAAAGAACCGGGAGAGTTCGCTTTTACACTCTTCGTGCAGCATCCACTTGTGCCGCGAGAAGATTATATCAGCCTGGCCGATACGGCAGAGTTTACGATTTCGGTTAAATCAGATGATCCGGTTCACAGCGTAAAAGATAATGTGCCCAAAACATTTCAATTGTCGCCGGTTTTTCCCAATCCCTTCAATCCAACAACACGCATTCAATTCTCTGTTCCTAAAACATCCCGTGTTGACATCTCGATCTACGATATCAACGGCACATTCATCCAACAGCTAAAAAATGCTGAATACGAGGCGGGAAATTTTTATATTGAATGGAACGCCTCGGACGTGCCGTCCGGTGCCTATCTCATCCACATGCAGGCGGATGGATTTTCTGTTGTGCAAAAATGTTTATTATTAAAGTAAAATCCACAACGTGCGACGCACCTTAAAGGTGCGTCGCACGTGTACAACGACAGATTCAACCACAGGAGCCCACATGGATCGACGAACCTTTCTCAAAACATCAACCGCTGCGGCGGCCGGCACGAGCCTGCTGTCCTGTTCATCAGAAAAAATTAGTATTCCCTCCTACCTCAAAGACTATGCATCCATATACAAAACGGATCCGAAAGCCGCGTCGCTGTCCTGGTTTGCCGACGCCAAATTTGGCCTGTTCATGCATTACGGGCTGTACTCGCTCTTGGCCCGCGGCGAATGGGTGATGCTGCGCGAAGCTATTCCAATTGCCGAGTATGAACCGCTGAAAGATCAATTTAAAGCGGACAAGTTTGATGTCGATTACATCACAGACCTGGCGCTTGAATCCGGCATGACATACATCAATCTCACGGCAAAACATCACGATGGGTTTTGTCTCTTCGGCACCACGCAGCACGAGTACAACTCGGTGGATTCTCCAGCGCAGCGCGATATTATTGGCGATCTTTCGGAGATGTGCCGACAAAAAGGGCTCGGCCTGTTTTGTTACTATTCCTATTTTGCCGATTGGTGGCATCCTTATTTTTATCCACGTGACGCCGGTTGGAACAATGCGCGCCCGCCGTATGATTTTGATGAACCACGTTACAAATTTCAACAGGATGAAGATTTTCGTATTTATGTGGATTATGTTCATGAACAGCTCAAGGAGCTGCTGACGAATTACGGCCCCATCGCCGGCATCTGGTTTGATCCGATTATGGGCTATTACAATCGCCCGGATCTTTTCCCCATTGAAGAAACCTACGCGCTGGTGCGCACGCTGCAGCCGCACACGCTCATCTCCGCCAAACAGGGCGCCAATGGCACCGAGGACTTTGCCGCGCCCGAGCGTCACGGTCATAGTTTGGCGGATCGTTTCGCAGACCCGGAATTGAAAAAAGTCCCCATGCTCGCCTGGGAGAGCAACAAAGACAAACACAACGAAATTTGCGACACGCTGCAACCGAGCGTCTGGGGCTATAAAAAAGATGATGATAGTCAGCATAAAAATGCCGATGAGGTGATGCAGATGCTGGAAGCGGCTGAGGCGCAAAACTTCAACCTCCTGCTCAACACCGGCCCGCTGCCGGACGGCTCCATTGATCAGGTGGATGCGGAGACGTTGCGAGAGGTTGGCAAACGGTTGCGGGCGGCTTAGATATCTGAGTATAATCCTGTCAGGGCTTGAAGCCCAAACAGGGTTTCAAACGCTCTTAAGGAGATGGTTGTGAAACATACTATGATAATTCATCTGTTCTGTGTCGCTCTTTCAACCTGTATTTTTGCGGCGGACACCGTACATGTGGACCTTTTACATCATCATCAAACCATTCTCGGCAACGGCATCAACTTTGAGGGGTACCACCGCACCGGCGGCAGTGAAGTGCTGGCATCCAAATTCACCACCATGTTAAACACCATCAACTCCCAGCTCTTACGCATCGGCATGCCGCTGCAGGAGTGGGAGCCGACGAATGATGATGCGGATCCCGAAAACTTTAACTGGTCGTCTTTTCGACAAACCAGCGCGGTGACCAATTCGTTCAAACGCATTCAGCAGTTGGATGGGGACGGCTATCAACTGTGGCTGGCCATTTGGGATATCGCCAACTGGAACGTCAAAAATCCCGGCGACGGCTCAGCGCGACGCATTCAAAATATTGACGAGTTTGTCGAGAGCCTCACCGCCTATCTGCTCAACGTCAAAGATGAGTATGGCGTTGATATAAAGTATGTCTCGGTCAACGAGCCGTCCATCGCGGTGGAAAACGGCTGGGGCGGCTATCAAATTGCGCTCAGCGCCGAAGAGCAGGCGGAGATCATCCTCAAAGCCGGCACTCGATTTAAAGAACTTGGACTCTCCACCACATGGCTCATCGCCTTACATAAAGTCTACCCCTCCGAGTTGGCGCAGGCGCAACAGATTTACCAGGCACCCGGTGTGTTGGAGCATATTGGCGGATTCGATTTTCACGGCTACTGGTGGCAGAGCGGCCACGATGCCGAGCTGGCCGCCTGGGGCGATTGGACCAGCAGAACAGGCCTGCCGAATTTTGCCGGCGAATGCGATTACGACAATGAATTCTGGAAACGCGAAAGCTCGGATAAAGCGTTGTGGGTACATGCGGAAGAAACGGCGCTGCTGTTGTATAAAATGTATAATGTCGCGCGCGCCGAAGGGTCGCTGCTGTGGTATGGCGATTCGCCGACCGCCTCCCGCCCCTATCGCTACGCCAACAAACATTTTTATGAGTATATGACACCCGGCTCGATTGTACTGGAGGCCGCCTCGTCATCGGTATCTGTTTTGCCAACCGCTTTCAAACATGTGCAACATGATAAATTCGCCTTGATCCTTCAGAATACCGCCAACGCCTCCAGATCGATCAGACTCACCGGGCTGCCGAACAAAAACATGACGCAAATCGAATCAAAGGACGGATCCTATTATCAAACGATCAGCTCAAGTTTGCAGCCCGTTGACGGCACTATGACCGTCACCCTGGCGGCGGTATATGCCCCCATCGGCCTGCAAGGGGGGCTCACCGGGTCTTTGT
>CAYSNA010000142.1:10374-12117 GCA_964432185.1 uncultured Cytophagia bacterium | reverse complement strand
GAACCTAACAAGTAAGACATGGTTTTAAATTACGATACAACAACGCAAGAATATATCAAAGTAATTTTTGAGCTTGAGTTGGAACAGCGTGTTGCGCGTGTAACGGACATTGCGGAGCGGCGTGGCGTGACCAAGCCCAGCGTGTCGCTGGTTCTCAATCAACTGCAAAAAAAAGAGCTGATTGACCGCAAACAATACGGACATATTACGCTGACGAAAAGCGGACGACGACTTGGAAACGAGTTGTATAAACGCCATCAAGCCATCACCACCTTTTTAAAAGATGTGCTGGGCGTACCGGCGCGAATTGCCGAACAGGATGCCTGTAAAATTGAGCATGATTTGAGTCATCAAACCTGGCGAGAGCTGCAACGTTTTGTGAATGTGTTGCAGAACTGTCCGCACGATAGAAAAACGGACTTTTCCTTTTACACGCGTTGCGGTCAGTTCGCAGCCGGTGATTTGGACTGCAAGACGTGTGATTCGTTGAGAAAAAATAAAGAATGACATTAGATAAAGCAAAATCAAATCAGACGGTCGAAATTCTCCAGATAACCGGCGGTTGTTGTGTTCGTCAGCGGTTCAATGAACTTGGCCTGTATGTCGGCGCTCAAATAAGAATAAAACAGAGTTCGTCATTTGGCGGCCCGATTGTCATCTCTTACAATAATTCGGAAATTGCCATCGGTCGCGGCATGGCGGCTCATATACAGATAGAAGTACATGAATCAAACATACCCCAATCCAAAGTCGCACGCCATTATTGATGATCGGCATCCCCACCCGGAAATTGTTCTCATCGGACAACCCAATTGTGGAAAAAGTACAATATTCAACAGCGTTGCCGGGTATCGATCCATTTCAACAAATTTTCCCGGCGCCACGGTTGAGTATACGCGGAGCCACGTCGTGGTCAACGAGCGCAAATGCAACCTCGTCGATCTGCCTGGTATTTACTCCCTTTTGGCGCAGGACCGTGCCTCTGAAGAATCAAAAAAATATATCCTTGAACAGGGCATCGATGTCATCATAAATGTGGTGGATGCCTCGTTACTGAGCCGCAGCCTCGAGTTGTCATTGCAGCTTTACGAGCTCGACGTACCGATGGTCTTGTGTCTGAACATGATGGATGAGGCGGTGCGCAAAGGCATCACCATCGATGTTGACAAATTATCACGAGAACTCAACATTCCGGTCATCCCAACCATCGGCTCGCAAGGCCAGGGTATGGATGAGCTCTTTAACGCCGCCTTTGAAACCATTCAAAATCCTCCAGCTAAAAAACCAATCCCGCTCAGCGCGCACGTCGAAGAAAAAATCAACCACCTCGAGCGTCATCTTGCCGCAAACGATTTTTGCAAAAAAAACCTTGGCAACCGGCTGGTGGCAATCAAGCTGCTGGAACAGGATGCCTATTTCACCAACGCGTGCCAGAAAAATAATAGCCTCGAAAAACAGGTAAAAAATTTTCAAGAGGAATTAAGCAAAGAGCACGGCGATCCGCCGGACGCGGTGATCGCCGCGGAGCGGCACAACCTGGCCATGCACCTGTTCGAACGAGTCGCGACCGTGACGCACTCGGAACGCAAGTTCAAGGATCAGGTCGATTCGATCCTCATGCATCCGATCATCGGCCTGGTGATCATGCTGGGCGTGTTGCTGTTGTTCTTTAACATCATTTTCAAAATCGGCTCCTTTGTGGAGGGGCCGCTTATGGATCTGTTGCTCGGTCTAATCAACGCC
>CAYSNA010000142.1:0-10364 GCA_964432185.1 uncultured Cytophagia bacterium | reverse complement strand
AACCGCGTCGCTCGATGCTACCGGCCTGTTTTATGCCGTCGTTTACAACTCGCTCACCGGCATTGCCGGCGGCATTGCCATCGTGCTGCCGTATTTGTTGCCGTTCCTTATCGGCCTGGCAATTATCGAGGACGTCGGCTATCTGCCGCGTATCGCCTTTTTGATGGACAGTTTTATGCACAAAATCGGTCTGCACGGTACAGCCGTCATTCCGGGGATGCTCGGATATGGATGCAGCGTGCCCGCGATCATGGCGACGCGGATACTCGTCAGTCCTCGCGACCGGTTTATCGCTTCGGTCGTGGCCGTCATTATCCCGTGTTCAGCGCGAATGGTTGTCATCATGGGGCTCGTCGGTTATTATTTTGGCGGCACGGCAGCGTTGGGCATTTATCTGCTGAACATTTTCGTCGTCTCCATCCTCGGCAGCATTATGTCCAGACTTATGCCCGAGGACACTCCTGGCATGATCATGGAAATGCCGAGTTATCACCGTCCAAAAGTTAACGTTGTTTTAGCCAAAACCTGGCTGCGGTTGAAAGATTTTATCATCATTGCCTGGCCGCTGCTCATTCTCGGCAGTATTATTCTCGGCATGCTCGATTGGTTCCAGCTCGATGGTGTTGTCAATGCCATCACGCGCCCCATCACCTGGATTTTGGATTTGCCGACCGAAGTCGGCTCCACGCTGATCTTTGGCGTTTTGCGCAAAGAACTGTCGATGCTCATGCTCTATCAGGCCCTCGGAACGGAAAACGTAGCCGCCGTTATGACCTCGACACAAATTCTGGTGTTCACCTTGTTCATCGTTTTTTATGTTCCCTGCCTCGCCACGCTTGGCGTGATGGGCAAAGAAATTGGCTGGAAGCGAACCAGCCTGGCCACGGCTGTCACCATGCTCCTCGCGATGGGCATCGCTTTTGCAGGGCGGCTGTTTGGGATGATTTTCTTTTAAGCTGAATCCTTCTATCGTGCGATCATCCCAATAAATCGCCTCCTCCTCTCCCACTTGAACATCCGGCGCATCACCCTGGGCATGGATAATCTCGTGTCGTCTATTTTACAAATTCTTCCCCCAACGTATGCCAACGGAATGGCCTGCACTTTATGCAAAAACTGTTTGCAAATATCGGTGAGAATCCTATTTTGACAGCGTAAAAAGAGGAGAGTTTTATGTTAGTCGTCCATGTTCACGTGCATGTCAAAAAGGATCAGGTGGAAGCCTTTAAAGCCGCGTCCATCGAAAACGCGCAACACAGCGTACAGGAGCCGGGCATCGCCAGATTTGATGTCATTCAACAACAGGATGATCCGACAAAATTTGTCCTGGTTGAAGTGTATCGCTCGCCCGATGATCCGGGCAAACATAAACAAACCGCTCACTATGGCCAATGGCGAGACACGGTGGCGGAGATGATGGCTGAACCGCGTTATGCGGTGAAATTTGATAATTGTTTTCCCGATGACGCCGGCTGGTAAAATCTGCGCGAAAGGGTAAAAAAATGAACTTTGAATTTGCCACGGCCAATCGAATAATTTTTGGCGCGGGGAGTTTGAGCCAGGCCGCGCCGATCATCAACAGTTTGGGATCCAAAGTCCTTGTTGTGATGGGCAAGTCGATCAAACGCGTCATTCCGTTGCTGGAGCAGCTCAAAGTGCAGCGGCTGGACTATACCCTTTTTTCGGTGCCGGGCGAACCAACGGTTGATTTGATCCAGGAAGCGCTAAAAAAAGCGCGGATGGAAAAAGTCGATGTCGTCGTCGGTTTTGGCGGCGGCAGCGTCATTGACGCCGGTAAAGCGATTGCCGCGCTGCTGACGAATCCCGGCGAGGTGATGGAGTATTTGGAGGTGATCGGCAGCGGGCGAAAAATAGCAAACGCGCCTCTCCCCTGCATCGCCATTCCCACAACGGCAGGCACTGGCGCCGAAGTGACCAAAAACGCAGTGCTGCTCTCCAAACAATACAATGTCAAAGTCAGTTTGCGGCACAATAAAATGATTCCCGACGTGGCATTGATCGATCCCGAGCTCACTTTGTCCATGCCACCCGATGTAACCGCCGGCACCGGACTCGATGCGTTGACGCAACTCATCGAACCGTTCTTATCCAACGCGGCCAATCCATTGACGGACGGCATATGTCGCGAAGGTCTGCGGCGCGCCTCGCGCTCTCTGCTGAACGCTTTTGAAAACGGAGAGGACAAGGCGGCACGTGAAGATATGGCCATCGCCAGTTTGTGTGGCGGGCTCGCCCTGGCCAACGCCAAACTCGGCGCTGTACATGGATTGGCCGGTCCGCTCGGCGGCCTGTTTGATGCGCCGCACGGCGCCATCTGCGCGCGCCTGCTGCCCTATGTGTTGCAGGCGAACGCCAAAGCGCTGCAATCTCGCGCCGCCGACTCGCCGATGTCGCATCGATTTACCGAACTGGCGCACCTTGTGACTGGTGATTCGCAGGCGTCGCACAGCGATGGAATCGAGTGGATTCAAAACTTGTGTGATAAACTTGCCGTACCGGCGCTTTCAACCTACGGTATGCGTCGCACGGATATCCCCATGGTTGTTGAAAAAGCGAAAAACGCCGGCAGCATGAAGGGCAATCCTATCGAATTGACTGAGGACGAATTATCGGATATTTTGTCAGCAGCGCTCTAAGACTATTTGGATTCACAGAGACTCTGCGCATAATGAATAGTTCGAATGTGCGCTTTCGCGCTGATTAGAGCCATCACGCTCAAATTGTCCTCGGTGGTAAAACAAGGAGAAAAAATGAAAACTATAATCGGAGTATTATTCATGGCTTTAACAACATCACTTTTTGCTCTGGAGCCGATATCGATCGATGGCAAAAATTTTGTCAACAGCAAAGGAGAATCGATTGTCTTCCGCGGCATGAATACGGCTGATCCGGACAAATTGGCAAAAGAGGGCATGTGGTCCGATGCTCTTTTCAAGGAAATTGCCGATTGGGGCTCGAACATCGTCCGTTTTCCGGTGCACCCGCGCGCCTGGCGCGAACGCACACCTGCCGCCTATCTCGAACTTTTGGATGCCGGTATTGCGCTGGCTAAAAAGTACAACATGTACGTCATCGTGGACTGGCATTCCATCGGCAATCTTGGGGCGGAAAAATTCCAGGATCCCATGTACGAAACAACCGTTGAGGAGACCATCGAGTTTTGGCAAACCATAGCCGAGCGTTACAAGGATGAGCCGGTTGTGGCCATGTACGAAATCTATAACGAGCCGACGGTTACCGGCGAAAGATTCGGCGACATGACCTGGCCGGAATGGAAGGCGCTGCAGGAAAAAATCATTAAAAATATCCGGGCGATGGATGCCAACAAAATCGTCCTGTGCGCCGGTTTCAACTGGGCGTATGATTTGACCGTGGTGAAAGACGCACCGATAAATGACGCGCAGGTGGCTTACGTCAGCCATCCTTACCCGCAAAAACGCGAAAAACCGTGGGAAGCACAATGGGAAGCCGATTGGGGATTTGTCGCGGACACCTATCCGGTCATCCTGACGGAAATCGGCTTTTGTCTGAAGGATGAACGCGGGGCGCACGTCCCGGTCATCAGCGACGAATCCTATGGAAAAGCCATTACAGCCTACACCGAGAGCAAGGGTATTTCCTGGGTCGGCTGGGTGTTCGACACCAAATGGTCGCCAATGATGGTCTGGGACTGGGATTTTACCCCGACAACGCAGGGCGCGTTTTTTAAAGCGTATTTGCAATCGAAAAAATAGTCCAGCGAGAAACAGGAAAGCAGGACGTGTAAATCACGTTCTGCTTCTCTGCCTTTATTTTTTCTCCCCGATGTGCCGCTCCCTGTGCCCCGTATGATAATTGTTTACATCTCCTGCTGTTATTTTACCACCTAAAACTTGACATTCAACGCCATGACTATTAAATAACTGGAGATATCCGGGAGGCATACTCGCACAAGAAAATTTGATGAGGAGAATAGAATGCGACTTTGGATTGTAATGCTTACCCTTTTGCTCGCCATCCAGTCGGCATTGTCGAAAAACGCCATCCATCTCACCCTGGACACGGCGGTCGACATTGCCATGAACAACAGCTATCGCACGCGGCAGCTCGAGCTGCAAATTCGCCGCAGCATGCATTATCTTGAGGCGTACAAAGCCGGCTTACACACGCAAGTTTACATGCGATTCAAAACGCCGGATTTCTCCAACGTCTCCGACTATCGCTGGAATTCGGTTCTTTACAAAGATGAAATCGTGCGCATCAATTCCACATTATGGCAATCGGATCTGTCCGTGTTGCAGCCGGTCATCCTGTTCGGTTATCCGACAAACGGTTACTTGTCACTCAATTATCGCGTCTACAATTATCAACAGTTTGACGACGGCAGCCGCGAACTCGACTGGTACAATCGCCTGTATCTGAAATTCGAACAACCGCTGTTTCTTCCCAATGAATTAAAGAATGATCTTGAAGAGGCCGAACTTGATTTGCAGAATATAAAACTCGATTATCTTGCCGAACGCATCGGTATCATCGAAGACATTGCAGATGATTATTTTGATATCTACGAACTGGCGTACGAACGCAAAATATTTCAGAATCAGCTTTTTCTACTGCACGAATCTTTGGATCGAAGCCAAGCCATTATCGCCGCGGACTCGACTCGCAGCATCGAAACCACCCAAATCGAGTTGGAAATCTCTAATGTTGAAGAGTCACTGCTCTCCAATCAATCGCGGGCGCGCAACGAGCTGGCCAATCTGCGTCAACGCCTTCGACTGTCGCAAACCGATTCGTTGTACGTCATCCCCATATTCAACATCGTGCCGATCAATGTGCCGTTCGATCATGCCCTCGAACTGGCTTTGGAAAACACGCCGCGCTTGCAGCAACTCCACATCAGCCGGCGCCGTTCGGAAATCGATGTTGAAAACGAAAAAGGCCGAAATGCGTTTCATATGACGTTTGAAGCCACATACGGCCTGGAGAAAAAGAATCATCAATTCAGTTATCTGTGGGACCAGTTTGACAACAGCAATTCACTCACCTTAAATGCCTACGTGCCGGTATGGGATGGCGGTCAGCGGAAAAATCGCATCCAGGCCGAGCAGCTTGATTTGGAGCGGCGCGATCTCTACATGGAAGAGGAACGGGAAGATATCATCAATGACGTGACGAATTTTTATACCAATCTGAATGATTATTATGGTCGCGTGCTGAACATGCAAAACAGCGTCAAATTATCCACGCAAATTTCAGCGGAGAGCATCAAACAATATGCGAACAATGAAATCAACCTGCAGGCGCTGGTGCAAATTCTCAACCGGCACGCCGAGACGGAGAATAAATTTTTGAACATCTATATGGGATATCGCCGGTCGCTGCTGGACCTGTCGCTGCAAACACTTTATAATTTTGAGACCAATCAATCGTTGATGGATGAGTTTGATTTGGCGTACACAAAGTGAAAAGTGAGACGTGAGAGGCGAGACGTAAAAGGTAAAACGTAAGGGATCGTCTCACGTCTTCCGCCTCACGTCCCCGGAATATTTCCCGTCTTTTTATTGTAATATTACACATCAAGCAACCTGACCACCGGACAAGTGAATTGAGTAACATTTATTTACATTGTCCTCATTTTAGCCTAAAAATACTTGACTAACCATGTAAAAAACTGTATATTCGCAAAGCCTTGAAAAAATTAGGCGATATGCGAATTTTTTCGACTATCTGCTCTTCTCAAACAAATGTTTTGTGAACGTGTTCAAAAGAACGCTTTTGATTATGTTGGTAACGAATACGACTATGGCTGGCTCGTTAAAACAAAGTGCAATAGCAGACACTCCCCCGAGCGGACTCGCTCAATTCCTCATAAAATTCAAACCCATAACACCAGATAGACAAAAAAGATACAAAGGAGGTGATAAAACAACGATTTTACGTTTAATTGACCCTAATTCACGGTTACCATATTAATTGGAGGAGTAATCCATGAAACGAATTGCTTTAGTGTTCTCTTTACTGCTCGTTTTTAGTGTGTCGCTGTTCGCAGCCAACACCACAAATGATGCAGTGAATCCAAGCTTCAAAAATGCTGAGCTCAAGCTTGAAACACAAGCTCAGAAGAATGGCCCGCAAATATTGGGCGAAACCGTCATCTTTGATGAAGATTTTGAGATGGGCGGCTGGATGTTTGACGGTGGTTATGGCGAACTCGGCGGCGATCCGGCCGTTGAAATTATCCCGCCGGCATGGGCACTTTCCGATGTCAAAGCAAACTCACCGGTCACATCCTTGTGGCATGATGATAATGTCGGATCCTCACGCGACTTTGCTATCGGCCCCTTCTTTGAAGTTCCCGCTGAAATCGGCGGCGACCCGGTTGTGTCCGCCAAAGTCAGCTTCCAACTCAATATTGACACTCCCGGTTGGAGCGATCCGGCCAATCCCGGCTATCTCGGCGACTATTACATGGTTTACGCTGGTGTCGAAGAAGTGACCTGGGAAATTGTTGATGTTGCAGGCGACATGGTTTATTTCAGTGGTTATCCCGAAGAAAACAGCTTCCAATACCTGACCTCACCGATGATCGACCTGACAGCCGCAGCAGGCACAGTCCTTTTGGATTTCAAGTACCTGATGATCAACGAATTGCATTGGGACCTTGGCCGTGTTGATGTTATGGTTGACGGCGAAGAAGGTTATACAACCGTTGGCATGTTGAACGACGACTCTGGCGCCTGGATGGATATGTCCGTCGACCTGACGGCATTCGCCGGCAAAATGGTACAAGTTCGCGTGTCCTGGCTGCCGGATGACGGCACGGCCATCGAAGGCGGCGGTCTCTGGGTCAACGACATCATGGTTTCCGATGACAATGGCACCATCTGGATGGACGATGCTGAAGCAGGCAACGCTTCCATGACGATGTCGGGTATGACTCTCACACGTCTTTTCTACGACTATGACCGCGTTGGTGATGCAGGCGCAGCGTTCCATCCGTGGGGCGAAGCTGATCTGTTCAACGGTACAGCCGACCTGTTTGATCTCGGCATTCAAGCCGGCGACAAAGTCTGTCTGGCCTTCCGTTTTATCGCTGACAGCGATGTCACTCAAGGTGAAGATACCTCTGCCGGTATTTTCTTTGATGACGTTATGGTCACCGCAATTTCCGGTGTTCCGGCTGATGCCGGTCTGTCCGACCTCGCCATCGGCTATCCGCAAACCGCGGGTCTGGATGTTCCGGTTGCCGCTACGGTATCCAACTTTGGTTTTGAAGGACAAACCATCGCGCTGTGGTACATGTTTGATGACAATGCACCCACTCCGGTTCCGCCGTTCCTCAGCCTGGATGCGTTCGTCGACTCTACAGTCGTGTTTACCCCGGAAATGCCCGAAGCCGACAGCACCATGCTGGCTGCCTACACCATGCTGCAAGGCGACGCCGTTCCGGAAAATGACGGCCTGGCCACTATGCTCTACCCGGAAGCGGCAGGTGTAGCCCAGATTAACAACGGTACCGGCGCAATTGCCAGTGTCTACATTGGCTATTCCGCTTTGACCTTTATGGATCCGTTGTCCAAATTGGGCGGTGCGGCTGCTTACAATTTTGATTCATTTGATGTTTATTTCTATAATCCCTCTGGCGTCGATCAACAATGTGCTGTTACCATTGGTACGTTTGTCGATGATCCATTGAGCCCGACACAGGTATTGTTCCAAGAAACCGTCACCGTTGCTGGTGCCGGTGGCGCGATCAAACCGATTCGTCTCCCGGTTGGCGCTGAAGGTCTCACCGATCCGATTTCGGTTCTGTTTGACATGTCCGTCTCCGGCGGCGGTCTTGGCGTGATCAACGATGGCGGTTCTCCGTTTGGTACGGACTATCTCCTCGATGGTGACACCTGGTACTCGCTCGGTCGCGGCTATACGGTTTTCGCCAACGTCAGCTACTCCCTCGAACCGGCTTTCGCCATCGCTATCGATGCTGAAAAAGATGCCTGGTACGAGACACTGACCGGCACGCATGACGGCAAAGTTATCCTTCCGGCCTCCGCTTATAACACCAACGGCGAACCGGCAGATGATGCCGACCTCTCCGCTGTTCTGTGGGCGGCCTGGGATGAAACATACCTCTATCTCTATGAAGAAGTAAAAGACAATGTCGTTAATTTGAACAATGCAACCTCGTGGCAGGATGATGTTCTGGAAGTTTATGTCGATCCCGATCCTTCCGCCGCGATTACAACCAACCAAATCGGTTTCCACATTACTGCGCTCGACTCCGCCGATGCGGATCCGGCTGCTTTGGCCGGCGTGATTAACCTCCGCGGTTACAATTTGGAAACAGGCGCCACGAAAGAAGACTATGCACGTAAACGTACAGAAGACGGCTATGTGCTGGAAGTCCGGGTCAAATGGGAAGTCCTGAAAGACGCTACCCGTATGATCACACCGGCTGTTGGTAATATGTTCGGTATGGCGACGATGAACCATGATAACGATGTGGCAACGCGCGAAGGCTCTGTTTCCTTTGCAACGGTGCTCAACGACAATGTCTGGAACACCCCGGCACATCATGGTACGGTTGAATTCTTGCCTGACAACAAGCTAAAATTCACCGCCGCGAATTTGCGCGACGAAACTCTGGTCAACCTGAGAGCTGAAGTTTATGAATCCAATACCCTGCCGGCGCCGTGGCGCACGCTTGATATTGGCGATGCCATGGATGCTCCGGGCACGGCCGAATACGCCGATGGCAAAGTGACAGTCATGGCCTCCGGTAGCGATATTTGGGGCAACAAGGATGACTTGCGTCACACCTTCATCACCATGTCCGGCGATGTCGAAATCACCGCTCAAGTCGCCAGACTCGACTCTGTTCATAACTGGGCGAAAGCCGGTGTTATGATCCGAGACGGATTGTCCGACAGTTCTGCACACTGTATCATGGCGATGACTACAGCCAATGGTGATGCCATGCAGTGGCGTACCGATCTTGCCGGCGCAAGCTCCAGTATCAATGATTCTCCCGATCCGAAACAAGCGCCCTACTTTGTCAAATTGATCAAAATGGGCGATATGTTCTACGGCTACTCCTCACCCGACGGCGAATTGTGGGACTTTGTTGGCAAAACACAAATCGCTATGACCGATCCGGTGCAGGTTGGTTTGGCTGTGACATCTCACGTCTACGGCGTATACACCACG
The DNA here is from genome assembly GCA_964432185.1 of uncultured Cytophagia bacterium. Classification (GTDB taxonomy): domain Bacteria; phylum Zhuqueibacterota; class Zhuqueibacteria; order Residuimicrobiales; family Krinioviventaceae; genus Kriniovivens. Next base: position 1,154 of record CAYSNA010000142.1, on the reverse strand, counting down.
GCTGAATTTACCGATATCGCCATCAGCACCACGCCAATGGAACCGGAACTCAATTTCAACATCGTTATCGATGCTGCAAAAGATTCCTGGTACAACGTGCTGACCGGTCCGGAAAATGGTTTCCTCAACATCTCCGCTGCCGCTTACAATACCAACGGCCAGCCGGATAATGCGGACGACCTTTCCGCCATGTTGTGGACGGCCTGGGATGAAACTTATCTCTACATGTATGAAGAAGTAAAAGATGACGTCGTCAATTTGAACAATGCAACATCCTGGCAGGATGACGTTCTGGAAGTTTATATCGATCCGGATCCGTCCCAGCCAATTACAACGAACCAAATCGGCTTCCATATCACCGCGCTTGACTCTGCTGATGCGGATCCGGCGGCCCTGGCTGGTGTTATTAACCTCCGCGGCTATAATTTGAACACCGGCGCCACCACGGCTGATTATGCACGCAAAAAAGTAACTGGTGGTTATGTGCTGGAAGTCCGCGTTGCCTGGGATTCCCTCAAAGACGCTACCCGTAAAATCACGCCGGCTGTCGGCAATGTTTTCGGTATGGCGACGATGAACCATGATAACGATGTGGCAACACGTGAAGGTTCTGTCTCCTTTGCGACAGTACTCAACGACAACGTCTGGAATACGCCGGCGCACCATGGTACGGTTGAATTCCTCGACGCTCACAAACTGAAATTTACCGCCTCCAACTTGCGTGACACGACGCTGGTCAACCCGGTCGCTGCACTGTATGCGCCGAACGAGTTGCCGGAAGAATGGCTGACTATGGACATCGGTGCTGTTGGTTTGGAAGGTAGCGTAACGGAAAATGGCGGTGTCTGGGAAGTCACCGGCGGCGGCGCCGATATTTGGGGCACAGCCGATGCATTCCGTTTTGTCTTCCAGGTCTATAAAGGTGATGTTGATATTCAGTGTGAATTGTCAAAACTGACGAAATCCGATCCGTGGACCAAGGGCGCATTGATGATTCGCGACGAATTGACCCCTGGTTCCAAACATGCGATCATCGCTCTGGCCTCCGACAACGGCGAAGCCTTCCAGTATCGTCCGGAAGCCGGTGGTGAAAGCACCCACATGGCCGGTGTGACCACGGTGAAAGCGCCGAAATACTTGAAGCTGCAACGTAT
>CAYSNA010000141.1:4820-12154 GCA_964432185.1 uncultured Cytophagia bacterium | reverse complement strand
TGACGACAATTACATCCGGTGGCAGTTGACAAAAATGTGGCACCGATATGCTTTACCGCTACAGATGAGAACGAAAAGTCCCCATTTTTTTGGCGTTTTTTAATTTTCCATAGTGATAAACGACGCAGCCTGTGACGGGCTCAGTTAAAATTACTCGGCATGCGCAGTCGTACTTTTTTGCATGACATTGGCATAACAATCACTTATATTGTGCCGCGTAACGTATCAATGCATTGTTTTTTATTGCAAGGAAAAAAGAAGTTAAGTCCCCTAAATAAATTAAGTAGGAAAATGTTGTTGAAAGTGAAAAGTCTAATAGCCGCTTTTATATTGTCCATTCTTGTGCTGACGTTTGTGGTGCGCACCGATGATCCGTTGGAGTCGGATATCGATTTTCCATCCATTCCGGACGATCCGGACGCTTTTGTGGTCGACAACGAGTCGCGCTTTGCTGATATTCGCCCGGGCACCGAAAAAAAGATTATATGGTACGATCCCGCTCATAAAAATAAAGCAAAATATGCCATCATTTACCTGCATGGTTTTTCTGCCAGTCGACAGGAAACGGCGCCACTGTGCGAGCTGGTGGCGCAGCAGTTGCGCGCCAATCTGTTTTACACTCGTTTGTCCGGGCACGGCCGCAGCAGCGAAGCTATGGCCGAGGCCACGGTGCAGGCGTGGCTGGAGGATGTCGTGGAGGCGCTGGCCATCGGACGCTGTCTTGGTGAGCAGGTCATTGTTATCGGTGCGTCAACCGGCGGAACGCTTGCCACCTGGCTGGCGCATCAATATAAGGACGACGATATCGCTGCTTTGGTCTTGTTGTCGCCACACTTTGGGCCGAAACAAGTTCGGGCCAAAGCGTTAAATTGGCCCGGGGCCGAGTTGTTTGTGCCCATTATTTTCGGCAAAGAACATTCCTGGTCGCCGTACAATGTAGAGCAGGCGAAATACTGGACAACGAGCTATCCCACCGCGTCGCTGTTCACCATGATGTCGCTCGTGCGATATGTCAAGCGACTGAATTTTTACAGCATCGATGTGCCCACTCTGTTTATTTATTCGAGGGATGATCAGGTTGTGGATGCGGAAATAACTGATGATGTGTATGAAAGGTTTCAGCCGTCAAAGCGCGACAAAATTGCCGTCAGCGGCGGCGGTGATCCATCACACCATATGCTGGCCGGCGATATCTTGTCGCCCGAGAATACGCATCCCCTTGCAGATGAAATTGTTCGAAAATTGAATCGAATGCTGCCCTAAAAAAACTCGCCATCAACACTCTTTGGGAACAAATTTTCAACATTCGCGTCACTTTCTTTGTTGCACAGGAATTAATGAAAAGGCTCACTCGCAACACGCGCCTAATCGTTCTTTATTAAAAACTGTTGTTACCCTGATTTTTCAATGTGGAGGAATTTCGAAATGAAACGTTCGTTGCTCTCTGTGTTGATTGGTGTTTCTCTGGGTCTGCTTTTCTTTCTGAATTGCGCCAAACAGACGGTCAATAGTGTCTGGGCGGATGAGACGATGAAAATTGACGGAGAAATCAGTGAATGGCAAACCGCCATGATGTACGACGAAAAGCTTGATGCGTCGTATGGCTTTCAAAATGACGGCGATTATTTTTACCTTGCGCTGGAAACAGGAAATGCCGCCTTGCAGCGCCAATTAATGATGAGCGGTTTGGTTGTCTGGCTGAACGACACCGGCGACAAGACCAAAGATGTCGGTTTCAAGTTTCCGCGCGGCTTGATGGAACGGCGTGTGCCGGCGCGCGATCTGATGGGCGCACTCGCTAATCCCAATGTGGATGAGCGACGGTTGGAGTATCTCATTCATCAGAATTTTCGCGACTTGCAGGTACTGGATCCGAAAAATAACAACCTCGGCATTTATACACAAAAGGAAGCGGCAGAGCATAACATTCAGTTTGAGCTTCGGATGGTTCACGGCTTGATGATTTATGAGTTGAGAATTCCGCTTGCCTCTTCAGGCCGACATCCGTGGAATTTTGCCGATGCCACTACAGTGGGGATCGGTTTCGCAACGCCGGAAATGGATTTTTCACAATTTGGCGGCAGACGGCCAATGGGCGCCCCGGGAATGGATGCCGGTAGTGGTGGCGGTAGTGGTGGCGGCGGCGGTCGCGGCGGCGGCGGGCGTGGCGGTGGTATGCGTGGTGGCGGCATGGACAGTGACATGGGCGACGACATGTCAGGCGGCATGGGTGGTGGTATGGGGGGCGGCTTTGGCCAATCGAAACCGATAAGCGTATGGCATTCGATTACCAAGGCGACAAAACAGTGAGAATTATTCTGAATTTCAGAGACCGGGATGCTAATCCCGGTCTCTGAAATTTTTGATCATTCTTCTACGATTTTTTAAAGCAAAAAACAATGTCCATTTGTTTTATTCGCTTGATCGGCACGTTTCTCCGGCCGCCCATAGCAATCCGACACCATCCAGGCCTTCGCATTCCCTCTACTCTCCCATAATCGAAAAAGTGCGCAGTACGGATACATTCAATTTTTTAAAATCTGATCCACCTCTCTCTTTAGCGCCAGGACGTAAAAATGTTTTGACTTGTTGGTCTTAATTTTTCATATTGCTTCTGATTGGAAACAGAGCAGCAGTCTAGTCAACATTTAATTAATGCAAAGGGTGATTATGACACATACGGACGATCGGAAATCGTCGCTACGATCCATCAGTGTGCTTTTGGGCATTGTGAGAACTCAACCGGCAAACAACTTGAAAATGGCGCCACTGAAACAACGCGGTATAACCTCTTTGTCTTGTGTGATCACGTTATTATTGTTTGGCGGGATGACGCTCACTCGCTGCACCGCGATTCCAGATTCATCCATTCCATTCAATGTGATACCCATCAATACCGATTCCAAATTTGAAGCATCCTGTTTTGCCGATATGAACAACGACGGCACGCTTGATATTTTTTGCGGCAGTTATTGGTATAAAGCGCCGGACTGGACAAAACATGTTGTGCGTGAGCAGGAGGAGATAAACGAGTATTACAATGACTTTGCCAATCTGCCGATGGATGTAAATGGTGACGGGTGGATGGATATCGTCAACGCCGCGTGGTTCAGCACATCGGTGTTCTGGATTAAAAATCCGGGGGATTCAAACGCGGTCTTTCAGGTCGTTGAGATTGATCAGCCGGGTAATATGGAAACAGCCATTGCTGCGGACATGGACGATGACGGTCAATTGGACGTGCTGCCGAATATCAATGCCAATCCCGCGTGGTATTCTTTTCGGGCTGATAATGCCGCGGACCATGGCGTTATCTGGACAAAGCACGATGTGCCGCCACAAGCGGGCGGGCACGGCATTGGCGCTGGGGATGTGAACCGAGACGGCAAAACGGATATTGTTGTTCGCACCGGCTGGCTGCAACAGACGGAAGAAAACTGGCTGTGGCATGAGGAATTCGATCTCGGCGATCGGCCAAGCATCCCTATACTTGTTCACGATGTGGATCAGGATGGTGACTCGGACATTCTGTGGGGCGCAGCGCACGGCTATGGTGTGTTCTGGCTGGAGCAAATCGGGTCACAGGGCGAACGAGACTGGATCAAACATACGATTGATGAGTCCTGGTCGCAGGCGCATTATTTGCTTTTGGCCGATCTGAATAATGACGGCTCACAGGAACTGGTCACCGGTAAAAGATATCGCGCCCACAACGGCAAAGATCCGGGCGGCAATGATCCGTTGTGTGTGTACTATTATCAGTTTGACCAAAAAGAAAAAAATTGGCGGCGACATACTGTCAGCGAAAATGCCGGCGTCGGATTCGGTATCGGCACGGCTGCGGCCGATTTTGATGCCGATGGCGATATCGATCTTTTGGCTCCCGGAAAAAGCGGATTGTATGTACTGGAAAATCAATTGAACAACTAAGCGCACGAAAGCAGGAAGGAATCGTCATGAAAGTTGCCATTATCGGCGCTGGAAGCGTCGTGTTCTGCAAAACATTGATATTGGATATTCTGGCTACTCCTGGACTCGAAGATACGGAATTCGCGCTTATGGCGCCCTCAACCAAACGCACGCCGCAAGTGGAGCGGTTTATTCATCGCGTCATCCAAAAGAATGATTTGCCGGCAAAAGTATGGATCACGACCGACCGACGTGAAGCCCTGAAAAATGCCGATTATGTCATCGCCACGTTTCAGATTGGCGGATTAGCGGCGTACGAACACGATTATAAAATTCCGCTGGCCTATGGCGTTGATCAATGCATCGGCGATACTCTTGGGCCGGGCGGTGTTTTTCGCGCCCTGCGAAGTATTCCGACAACCATTGACATGGCGAAGGACATGCAGGAGTTGTGTCCGAATGCCTTGCTTTTGAATTATGTCAATCCCATGGCTATGATCTGTTGGGCCCTCGGTACGACCGGCGTCACGTTTGTCGGACTTTGTCATGGCGTGCAAACGACGCTTGATCTTATTTCCGGCTATACGGATGTGCCGAAAAATCAGATAGACTATCTTTGTGCCGGCATTAACCATATGGGATGGTTTTTAAAATTACAACACAAGGGCCGCGATCTTTATCCGCTGCTAAAAGCCAATTTTGAAAAAGCGGAATACTATGTGAATGAAAAAGTCCGCGGCGAAACCTTGCGGCATTTTGGCTATTTTATGACCGAATCGACGGGTCATCTGTCCGAATATCTGCCCTACTTTCGCAAGAATCAAAAGGCCCTGGATTTGTATTGCGACGAGCCGGCGTTTGGCGGCGAGAGCGGCGCGTATTACAAATGGTGTCAATATGTTGAGAAAAAATATGCGGAGGAGGATATTCTGGCCGCCGAATCCGATGACCTGCCGAGACGCAGCATCGAGTATGGCTCCTATATCATCGAAGCCGTCGAAACCGGGCGTATTTTTCGGTTCAACGGCAATGTCATCAATAATGGCATGATCAGCAATCTGCCGGCGGACTGCTGTGCAGAGGGACCGATGATTGCGGACGGCACGGGTCTGCATCAAACGATCGTCGGTGAGTTGCCGCCGCAGTTGGCTGCGCTCAATTTGACCAACATCAATGTGCAGCGACTTGCAGTGCACGCCGCATTATCCGGCGATCCCGAACATGTTGTGCACGCCTGTGCGCTCGATCCGTTGACTTCGGCCGTTTTGACGCTCAAAGAAATCCGAGATATGGCTAGCGAAATGTTGCGCGCCCAGGCGCAATGGCTGCCGCAGTTTGAGGGCACGCTTCCGAGTTCAACGCCAACGATCAGCATCCCTGAAAATGTCAAACACGCCCATGTTCCAGTGGATCCGGCGCTGGCCATTCTGGCGCGGTTTGGAGAACTGGCCTCGTAAACCTGTGCAATTGTATCAGCGCGGCTGCCCAACCAGCCGCGCTGATCTGCTCGTCACCACAATACAATTGTCCCGCAAATGTCACCAAAAATCATCTGCGTGTAAACAATTATCATCGCAGTGTTTAACATACCTTTTTCTTTTGCATGTCTGCCATTTTCTTGTATCTTTTAAACGTCGATTGAATTGAGCTGCACTGCGGTTTGATCGAAAATTTTGGAGTCAAAGATGACATGGTTAATAAAAATATTTGACAATATAGTTGTTCCGAATTCAGTGATCCGTAGAGTTCAACGTATAACCTGGAAACAAGTGAGCACGGTAGTTATCCCGGCTTTGCTTGTCTTTTTTATCGCTGCTGTTTTGCTCTACCAGAATGCGGTGCCGGGCCGGAACGCCGGATATTATGTGCTCGTCGGTTTGTCCATCGCCGCGGGTTTGTTGCTCTATATTGGTGGATTGATTGTTACACTGTTGGCCTTTAAAAAGGCGCACGATCTCTTCCGGCAGGACGACGGTTGGAGAGAATCCGTGGCCGCATAATTTGACTTGATTGGTCTTCAAAGCTTTCTCATGGCCTCCCCTAAAAAAGGCGGCGTCGAATTTACGGCGCCGCCTTTTTGCTTTTCGTCCATCGTGGAATAGGTCTGTAGACGATGATGTTCCTAAGGGTGTTTGAGAGGAGGTGTTTTATGAAATATGAAAACACATTTTACCCCCCGCATTTAACGCCACCCCGATATCCGATTGTTCGCCGCGCTTTTGCCGCTTTTTTAGATCAGGCGTTTGTTTTTTTGGTCATTCTCACTTTTTATCGATTTGTTGGTCAACCCGGTCCTGTCGCAAAGATTGGCGGATACCTGAGCCTGCGCCAATATCTCTGGTCTGGTTTCTTTATCTGCCGTTTTTGGAATTTGTTTTATGCGCCACCGTGGGCAAATGGCTGGTCGGACTCACAGTCGTCTCTACGGATCGATCCAAGCCGCTTTTGCAGCAAACCATCAGACGCCTTTTTTTTGATGGTGTTGATATTTTCTATTTTGGATTTGTCTATCTTTTGCATCCGCGTTCGCAAAATCTGCAGCGTTTGGGGGACAAGTGGGCGGGAACAGTGGTAAAACTCGCAGATAAAAAAGTAAAGCCATCGGATTAATTAAGTGAATGACTTTAAAAAAATTTTTAATATATTACTGCACAAGTATGCTATGTATGAAAGGATAATTGATGAAACGAAGTGCTGTACTTTTTCTTCTTTTGGCGATGATTTTTATCGCCTGCCAAAATACTCACGAACAAGCGCCGGTACAAACGAGTGGTCATGCCGTTGTTGTGAATGAGGTGCTGCAGGCCAACGCCTACACCTATTTGAACGTCTCGGAAAACGGTCAGTCGTTCTGGATTGCCATCACCAAAGCCGACGTGTCGGTTGGACAACAATTGTTTTATGATAGCGGTCTGGAAATGACCGATTTTGAAAGCAAGGATTTGAACCGGACGTTCGATAAAATCTATTTTGTCGAACAGGTATCCGACACGCCGATCAATGCCGCGCCGATGATGCACGGCGGTACGGAGCATGCCGGGCGGCCGTCGGTCGAGCAGCAAACCATCACCGTGGAACCGGTCACCGGCGGCACAACCATCGGTGAGTTGTTTGAGAATCCGGCAAAGTTTAAAAATGAAACCATCAAAATTCGCGGCCAGGTGACCAAGGTGAATGCCATGATCATGGGACGCAATTGGGTGCACATCCAGGATGGAACCAGCGGCAATGGTAAATTCGACCTGACCGTCACCACCAACGAGAATGTTCAGGTTGGCGATGTGGTGACCTTTGAAGGCAAAGTCACGCTCGAAAAGGATTTTGGCGCCGGTTACTTTTACGATGTCATCGTCGAACAAGCAACGCTGGTACGACAACAAACATCGTGATGTCAAAACTTAAGCCCTGATCCGTCAGGGCTTTTC
>CAYSNA010000141.1:2007-4720 GCA_964432185.1 uncultured Cytophagia bacterium | reverse complement strand
AAAATCCGCGAGTCTCTGATCACTTTTTTCCATTTTCAGGGCGAGGACGGCAATATCATCGACGGCTACATCCCGGCTGAACAGTCGAATGCCGGATACACATATTATCAATCCACAACGCGACCGCAATTCAAAGGTCATAAAAATACCGTCGAGACGGATCAGGAAAGTTCACTCATTCAGGCGATTCACAAATATGTTGCGGTCACCGGCGATAACTCCATTTTGCGGGAGAGTGTTAATGATTTGTCGGTGCAGAGCCGCATGGCCATGGCGCTGGATTTTTTGCTGGAGCATCGATTCAATTCGTTTTACGGTCTGCTCTGGGGCGCCACCACTGTCGATTGGGGCGATGTGCAGCCCGAACACGAGTGGGGCGTTGTCTTGGATGAGAATAGCCATCTGGCTATCGATATTTACGACAATGCCATGTTCATCATCGCGATCAATAATTTTCTCGAACTCGTTGGAAATGAACACGTCGATGCGGCGAAATGGATAAAAATACGCGATGACATACAATGGAACGTCCGTCACCATTTATGGGATACGTCGCGTCACAAATTCCGCCCGCATCTTTATAGTGATGGCTCGCCGTTTCCCGCCGATTTTGATGAGGATCGAATTTATTATCACGGCGGCACGGCCATCGCCATTGAAGCGGGCCTGTTGAGTCCGGAGGAAATTCAGCTTGTGCTGTATGATATGCGTAACAATGTTCGATTCGCCGGCGCGGCGTCCATTGGATTGACAATATTTCCCGTCTATCCTGCCGGCTATTTTAAAAATCGCAGTATGGGGCCGTACTCGTATCAAAACGGCGGCGACTGGACCTGGTTCGGCGGCCGCATGGTGCAGCAGCTCATAACGCACGGATTTGTTGAAGATGCCTATGTTGAACTATTGCCCATGCTCGAACGCGTGCGCGAGAACGATGGCTTTTTCGAATGGTACACGATCGATAATCAGCCGCGCGGGTCCGGCACCTTTCGCGGCTCGGCCGGCGTGTTGGGCAAAGCGATCCTGATGCTGCAGCAATGGGCGCGCGACCAGACCGCGGGAGCCTAGCTCCCCGCGCTATGTCCGTCCGAAATTTTATGTCGGACGGAGGCGATGCTAAAAAAACCGTCCTTGCTTCCACAATATAAATTTCCTACCTTTTTAAGCCAATCTGATTTTTAATGTCCTCGTGGTCTCTTTGTAGTCCGCTTTGAACATCGGAGGTTTACATGAAAAAACTTGTCTCATTTTTACGCTCACGTCTTTTTCTCACCTGCCCCAAAACCGGTCGCCTCATCGGTTTGAAAAAGAGCGGATTTGCAAAATTATTCTTTCCCCTCATCGGTTTGTTTTCTCTATTGTGGCTGCTGGTGCGCGTCATTCCCAAACCGTCGCGCGCTGCGTATCCATGTATAAAAATCGCAACGCCTCTGGCCTCAACCTTTGTGCTGTGGCTGATTGGCTTTACCGGCTCTTTTTTCGTTTACAAAAAAGCGCAACGAACATTCCGTCAATCCCGCTATATTTTGGCCACACTGTTGATTGTTGTTGCCGCTGCCGTTTTTACATTGACATTTTTGCCGACCAACCGAACGGCGTACAGTGATGTGGTGGTCGATGTTGAGGATCCGTTCGGCCCGAATAATCCCGTGGGACAACCAAAAGGTATTTTCCCCGGCCGCGTGGTGTGGGCTTGGAATCCCGAGGCGACCAATGAAAATTGCAAGCCGAATGTCTGGAACGACGGTTACTTTATGGATAAAAACTGTGATCAGGCGGTTGTCGACGAGATGCTCTCCAATGCGCTTCTACGGTTGACCGAAGCCGAAACCGAGGGGGCGGCCTGGGATGCCGTGTTCCGCTATTTTAACAACCGTCGCGGCAAGGGCGATGTCGGTTATGCGGCCGGCGAGAAAATTTTTATCAAAATAAACGCCGTGCATGCGTGGACCACCAATAATGACGGTTCGATTAAAAGAGATGGCAGTTACGGCAATGTTGATACGTCGCCGCAGGCGGTGCTGGCCATGCTGCGGCAGTTGGTGCACAAGGCCAGTGTGCCGCAGGACAATATTTACATTGGCGATCCCTACACCCACATTTTTACCCACTGCCTGGAAAAGTGGCGCGCCGATTTTCCCAATATTCATTACATGGACAAACGCGGCAATGACGGGCGGGAGAAATATACCACGAGCAGTGATTATGCCATGCAATTTTCCGATCATGGCGATGTGCTGTCAGAAACGCAGGACAAATATTTTAAGCAGATGGATGAGGCGGATTATCTGCTCAACATCCCGGCGATGAAAGGGCACCGCTGGGGCGGCGTGACCCTGTTCGGCAAGAATTTTTTCGGCGCCAACACGCGATCCGGCGCCGGCCACATGCACCCTGGATTGCATCGCGAAGATTATGATGAACCGCTGCGCGGCCAGTACGGCATGTATCGTGTGTTTGTTGATTTGCTCGGCCACGAGCAGCTTGGCGATAAAATTTTGATCTATTTTATGGATGCGTTGTGGTCTTGTTCTTATGAACACGAGCCGCCGGTCAAATTTAAAACGGCGCCGTTCAATAATGATTGGACCAGCTCTATTTTATTGTCGCTCGATCCGCTGGCGATCGAATCCGTGTGTCTCGATATTTTGCAGGCCGAGTTCCCGAAAGAAGAAAGTGAAGAACCGGGCAATTACTGGTACGCCAATTTCCC
>CAYSNA010000141.1:0-1997 GCA_964432185.1 uncultured Cytophagia bacterium | reverse complement strand
GGCGGATTCGCAAAACTGGCCCGAGGGCATTGTCTACGATCCCGAGGGCGACGGCACGCCCATCGGCAGTTTGGGGGTACACGAGCATTGGAATAATCCGCTGGAACAGCAATACTCTCGCAACCTTGGCACCGGCGAAGGCATTGAATTGGTCAAAGTGTTTGGCGCAACCAAAGTTATGGAAACGTCCGCGGCTCCCGGAGTTTTTCGGCTGCAGCAAAATTATCCAAATCCATTTAATCCATCCACCACCATAAAATATGAACTGGCGGAAACGTCGACCATCAATTTGACAATTTATAATATGGCGGGGCAGCGCGTTAAAGTTTTTCAAGACACTCAACCGGCGGGGTTGTATCAGTATGTCTGGTCTGCTGACGATCTTCCGGCGGGACAGTACATCTATCGTCTGGATGTAAAAACGGCGAACGCCCATTTTAGGGATAGCAAAAAGATGACGCTGTTGAAATAGAATCAAATGACCGATTTGTCATGCTGCTTGCAGATGTACGATAAATTCACCTGTTTGAGAATCACTATAAAAAACGGCCATGTTGTCATTACATGGCCGTTTTGGCTTTCCTCGTGCTTGCCCCTAGGCTAGATTTCAAATAACCGCACGTCAAATATCGGACCAGCCTTAAAAAGAGTTGAAAACTGTATGTTTTCTTGTAAATTAAAAGTGTAACGATTGGAACGTACAGAACGCGACATGTTGCAGTCGCGCAGCATTGGATGACGTGCGCGTTGATTTTTTGCAACATCGCGCTGATTATGTTGCTAGAGCCTGCGCTGTTCACGCATTTAAGACTGGAAAGCGAGAGTGCATATGAAAAAGTTGATTGGTTTTTTTATGGGAATTCTTTTTTTATCCGCGACCCTTGTGGCGCAATCGCAAAAGCCGAAGGGACTGATGTGCAATCTGCTGACATCCGATAATGCTGTGACAACCAATCCAATGCCGGCTTTTTCATGGATTGTTTCACATACGATAAAAAATGACGTCCAGACCGCTTATCAAATTCTCGTCGCGGATTCCCGGGAAAAGCTGCACAACGAGTTTGGCAACGTGTGGGACAGCGGCAAAGTGACCAGTTCGTTATCCATTCATGTGAACTATATCGGCGCGCCGTTGACTTCTTTTTCAACTTTTTATTGGACGGTGCGAACCTGGAACCGCGACGATGCGGCCGGGCCGTATGCCGAGCCGCACACGTTTCGCTCCGGCGAGCTCCGCGACACGTATCACACGGACCGGCTGTCGCTTGTCAAACGACGTGTCGCTCCGATTCGTATTGTTGAGAAAAAAGAAGGCCACTATTTTATCGATTTTGGCAAGGCAGCGTTCGGAACGATCGAACTTGACGTACCTGTTGAAAAATCTGCCAACGTAATCGTCCATCTGGGTGAAAAAATTATCGATAGTACGTCCATTGATCGAAACCCCGGCGGCACGATTCGTTATCGTAAAATCAAAACGACCATCAACTCCGATGCGCCGACAGTTGTTGCTATTCCACCGGACGAGCGCAACACCCGCCCGCGCGCCATTTTGATGCCGCCGGAGATTGGCGAGGTTTTGCCGTTCCGGTATTGTGAAGTTGAAAAGTGCCCCGTTTCATTGACCACAGAAAATGTGAAAATGATTGCCGTCAATTATCCGTTTGATGATGACGCGGCGTTTTTTGAGTCTTCCGATCCCGTGCTCAATGATGTGTGGGAGCTGTGCAAATACAGCATCAAGGCCACCAGTTTTTGCGGCGTGTACGTCGATGGCGATCGCGAGCGCATTCCGTACGAGGCCGATGCCTACATCAATCAGCTCGCACATTATGGCGTTGATCGCGACTATGCGATGGCGCGCTATACGCACGAATATCTCATTCATAATCCCACCTGGCCGACCGAGTGGATTCTGCATTCCGTGCTTATGGCCTGGGCCGATTATATGTACACTGGCGATGCGTCGTCGCTGGCGTTTTATTATGACGACTTGA
>CAYSNA010000140.1:0-12175 GCA_964432185.1 uncultured Cytophagia bacterium | reverse complement strand
AAGAAAATCTCGCGCCAAGCCGCCAAGGCGCGAAGAAAATCACCGTGCAGCTTTTCGGTTTTGCATTTTTCGATTTGCGGCTTTGCGCCTTAGCGCGAGTATTCTTTTGTCAAATGATTCACCAGTAAATCCAGCCCCTCAAGATAGCTGTTCAACCCCTTGCCGTAAACCTGGCCGACACACACCTCTTTGGTGACCGAGATTTTGCGGAACGGCTCGCGTTTGTGGATGTCCGATAGATGCACTTCCATGGTCGGAATTTGGGCGCCGGCAATCGCGTCCCGCAGGGCGTAGCTGTAATGCGTCAGCGCCCCTGGATTGATGACCACACCGTCCGCGGTTTTGCGGTTTTCATGCAGAAAATCAATGATCGCCCCTTCGTGGTTCGATTGAAAAAACTCGACCAGCACGCCAAGTTTTTGAGCCAGTTCAGCGACTTTGTAATTGACATCTTCAAGCGTCGTCGTGCCGTACACTTCAGGTTCGCGTTCGCCCAGAAGATTCAGGTTCGGGCCGTGGATGATTAAAATTCTTAGCATAATGCTCTCACTTTTCAAACAAAAAACGAGAAGGATTTTCGGAACAAAATTTATGTTTAAGTTCAGCGCTTAGCGGCGCGTTATGAAATAGTTTATAATAGTCGTAATAGGATTCAATTTCAAGCAGATTGATCATAAAATCCGAGCCGAATAACACCTTGCGGGAGAGCACATCCCGTTTGGGTTTGGGCAGGGCGTCCAGGGTTTCCACCAGTTCGCTGTAAAAATCAGGTTTCGCGCCGGTAAAGGAAAAATCCGTGTACACATGATCAAACTCGCAGCACAACTCGATGATCGTCTCGTACCAGTTCGGTTCTTTTTTATTGCCGAATCGTTTGGTGTACTGTCGGCCAAAATGCGCAAAATTTAATTTGAGCTGCGGATAGTGATTCAACACCTTGCGCCAGTGGTGCGGCGAGGTCCATTTTTGCGACAGCTCGAGCGGAATGGTGCGATAGCCCTGATCATCACAATGCGTGGTGATGGGAATGCGGCGCTTTTGGCAAAACTCGTAGAGATAGTTCACTTTCATCAGCGCTTCTTTGTTCTCCTCCGGCCAGGGATCAAAACCCAGCGGCGGGTACAATTTGACGCCGGCAAACAATCCCCGCCCGGCAATAGGATCGCCCAAATCCCATTGGCTCAACGCGAGAAAAGTTTTATAACACAGGTGCCGGGAAATCGAGTACAAGCCCAGATAATCATTCAAAAACTTGCGCAATTCATCAAAGGTATAATTGGCGGGATTCAATCCCAAAAACGGGTAGATTTCCAGCATTCCTTTGGGGCGCGTTTTGAGATAAAATTTTACACCTTCCAGGGTATCTTCAATCTGCTTGTGCATGGGCTTTTGTGGCGGGCGGTTATAATAGATATTCTCGGCTCGCAGCGACGGCGTGTTAAAATCCATGAGCAACGGCGTGAGCACGATCTTGTCATAGCGCTTGCCCGCCACATGCAGGAGATTTTCTTTCAGAAACGGCTCGTCCTGCCGATCACGAAAGGTGCCGGCCAGGTCATCTTCCATCAACAGAAACATGCCACCGACATCGTGCTCCATAACGGCCAGCAAATTTAAAAGATGTCGGCGTGTGGTGGACAAATTGCGCGTCGGCAAGTATTCGGTAAAATTAACCACTTCTTTAATAATATCGCCGGTGCTGGTTTGACGGACATTTTCAAGAAATCCGTAAAGCGACGGATGCGCCATGTTAAAGGCGTGACAATGAATATCAAAAAAAGTATGCTCGGATGTTGACATGTGTCCCTCAACAAAAAAGCCATAGGTTCTCTATGGCTAAAATAAGGTGTCGCGGTTAAAAAATCGAGTTCTATTTTGAGGATTCTCAACTTTTTTGCAGCATGTAGTTGATGGACTCTTCCACCCATTCGTCGCGCACATCATGGGTCAGCCAATAGCGACCAATTTCTTTCAGCAGCACCCATTGCTGTCCCCTGGACGAGCGCTTTTTATCTTTGAGCATGGCGTGGAGGAGCACATCATAGGTAAGCTCCTGCGGCACCGGCGGGATTTGAAACCGATCCAGGACGCGCGCCAGTTCATCAATCTCGGGGCGCGTGAACGAGCCGGCACACTGTGAAATGTAAAGCGCGGCTTTCATACCGTGGACAACGGCTTCGCCATGCAAAAAGCTCGAATACGCGGTTGCCGCTTCGATGGCGTGCCCGATCGTATGGCCAAAATTGAGAATAGCGCGCACGCCGGATTCTTTTTCGTCCTGCGAGACCACCTCGGCCTTGATTTCGCAGCTTCGGCACAGGGCATGTTCGAGCAGATTTTCATTGTTCAGCGCAAAGAGGGCATCGAGATTATTGGCGATGAGATCATAAAAGTCGCGGTCATAAATATACCCATATTTGATGATCTCGGCGGAGCCGGCGCGTATTTCACGTTCCGGCAATGTTTGTAATGTCGTGGGATCAATCAGCACAAATTGCGGCTGATAAAACGCGCCGATAAGATTTTTGCCCAGCGGGTGATTGATGCCGACTTTACCGCCAACACTGCTGTCAACCTGGGCCAGGATGGTCGTCGGCACTTGCACAAATTTGACACCGCGCATAAACGTCGCGGCAATGAATCCGGCGAGATCGCCGACGACGCCGCCGCCGAGAGCGATGACAACGGATTGACGATTGGCGCGGTTTTCCAGCATTTTGGTGTAGAGATAATTGGCCTGTTCGAGAGATTTCGAACTTTCACCGGCCGGTACCGAAAACACATCCACTTGAAAACCAGCGTCCTGCAAAAAAGCCAGCAGACCATCCGCATAAATATGGCGGACATTTTCATCCGTGATGACAAACAGGCGTTCCGTGAGATGGTGTTTTTTGAGATAGTCAGGAAGCATCGACAGCGATCCGGCTTGCACATAAATGGGATAGCCGCGATCGCCGAGATCAACAGTCACAGTGGTCATAATTTTTCCAACAAGGTTTCAAATATGAGGTTGACGAAATCGGGAACGGGGATATCGTTTGTACTTGTAAATTTGAAATCAGCGCGGTCGTAATATTTTTGCCGAACATTGAGCATGTCCTGGATTTTTTGAACGCGTTCGTCATGCGACAAGTTGGCCATGAGCGGCCGATCCTGATTGCGGCCGATACGATCCGCCAGCACATCCACCGGGGCGGATAAGCCAATCGTGATGCCGGACTCGTTCAAATAGGTCCAATTTTCCTCGCGAATGACAGCGCCGCCGCCCAATGAAACGACATTATTTTTCAGCTCGGACACATCTTTGATCACCGAGGTTTCGATTTTACGAAAGACCTCTTCGCCATCCTCGGCAAAAATATCGCTGATCTTTTTACCGGCTTTATTTTCGATCAAATCATCGGTATCGATAAACGGCCAGCCGAGCAAATTGGCAAACGCTTTGCCGGCGCGCGATTTCCCCGACGCCATAAAACCGAGGAAATAAATATTTTTACCACTCCAGGGGAGCATGGGGCAAATCCTCAAATCTCGTTCGCATTTCGTCCACCGAATCACCGCCAATTTTATCCACCAGCGCATTGGCCAGAACGAGCGACAGCATAGCCTCGGCCACAACCACGGCGGCCGGCACCGCGCAGACATCGGCGCGCTCGTAATGCGCTTCCTTCGGCTGTTTGGTGTTGACATCCACAGATTGTAATGGCGTCGGCATGGTCGGCAGCGGTTTCATGGCCACTCGCACCACAACCGGCTCGCCGTTGGTCATGCCGCCTTCCAATCCACCGGCATGGTTACGCGGACGATTAAATCCTTTTGCCTCATCGTAAAAAATCTCATCGTGCACCTGGCTGCCAAATACTTCACCCACCCCTCGGCCCATACCAATTTCAACCGATTTCATCGCGTTGATGCTCATCATCGCATACGCAATGTGGGCGTCCAGCTTGCGGTCCCAGTGCACATGGCTGCCAAGGCCAACGGGCAATCCGGTCGCAACGACTTCGTACACACCGCCGAGGGAATCGCCTTTTTCTTTGCCTTCATCAATAAGATCGATCATCGCCTTTTCGGCGTCTTCATCCGCACAGGCGACGGGAGATTTTTCTGCTCTGGCAAAAAAGTCCACAAGGTCGGAAGCGGGCGTTTGCTGGGTAAAAAACACGGCGGACAAATCCGTGGCCGCTGCGCCAATGCGAATCACATGTCCATAAATTTTGATGCCGAATTCTTCGAGCAATCGGCGGGCAACAGCGCCGGCAGCAACGCGCATGGTGGTTTCGCGGGCCGAAGAGCGTTCAAGTATGTTACGAAGATCATCCATCCGGTATTTTACCATGCCGGCAAAATCGGCGTGCCCGGGACGAGGCATTTGTAATTTGTCCACCGGATTTTCGACCGGTGTGACCGACATTTTTTGCGTCCAGTTGGGCCAATCTTTATTATAGATTAAAAGTGATATGGGACTGCCGAGCGTTTGGCCGTAACGCACGCCGGTCAAAATTTGCGCGACGTCCGTTTCAATCTACATACGGCCGCCGCGGCCATAACCGCGTTGACGGCGTTTGAGCTGTTGAGCAATATAATCTTCGGATAACGGTAATCCCGCCGGCAAACCTTCAATTATCGTGTTGAGCGCCTGCCCGTGCGACTCACCGGCGGTTAAAAATCGTATTTTATTCATGAATTCCCAGTTGTTTCTTCATTATCGTTTGTAATTCGCCTAGCTGCGCGGATGAGAGCTGCAAATCCAACCCTGTCCAAATGCGCATGGATTGCAGACCCTGGAAGATCAGCATATCAAGTCCATTTTGCGTTGCGGCGCCTTTTTCCGCCGCCAGGCGTAAAAATTTGGTTTGCGCCGGATTGTAGACAAGATCGTAAAAAAAATGCTTTGGCCCGACGACATCATAATGCTCAATGACGGTTTTGTCTTCCATCGGATGCATGCCCACTGCCGTGGCGTTGATGACGATGTGTGTATTTTTAGTGATCTGCTTCATCGGCGCTATCGGCTTTTCAAGAGCCGTCGCCTCTTTTATGTTAAATGAGACTTTGGCCGTGTTGGCCAGTTCGCGTGATTTTTGCGTGACAATATCGGAGATTAAAAGTTGCTCCACGCCAATCTGTCCAAGCGCATAGGCCACGGATTTTGCGGCACCACCGGCGCCAAACAGCAACACCGAGGCGCCTTTGAAGCGTTTTTTATTCTCGCCGAGCGATTCAATAAAACCATACGGATCGGTGACGTACGCCGAGATTTTTCCGTCTTCATTTTTCAGCGTGTTGGCGGCGCCAAGTTTTTTCACTTCGTCGGAGCGTTCATCGGCAAACGGAAGGATCGCCTCTTTATGCGGCACAGTCACATTTAATCCGCCGATGCCCATGGCGCGAACACCGTCAACTGCGGATTTCAGGTTTTTATTTTTAATATGAAACGCCGTATACACCGCGTTCAAATCAAATTGTTTAATGAACCAGTTCTGCATCACCGGAGATAAGCTGTGCGCAATCGGATCGCCGATAACAGCATAGACTTTTGTGGTGGCACTAATCACGTTGGATCGCCTCCAGCATATCGTAAAACGTTGGAAAAGACACGTCTACGCACTCGGCATTCTCAACGGTAGTTTCGCCGTCAGCAATCAGGGCTGCGATTGAAAATGCCATGGCAATGCGATGATCGCCATAACTGTTGATGATGGCGCCCTTTAAAGGAGTCGGCCCGGTGATGATCAGGCCGTCATCTTTTTCCCGCACTTTGGCGCCCATTTTGGTTAAATTTTCCGCCAATGCCGCCAAACGATCCGATTCCTTGACCCGCAGTTCGCCGGCGTCTTTGATGGTCGTCACGCCATCAGCCTGCGTGGCCGCGACAGCGAGAATCGGAATTTCATCAATGATGCGCGGAATCATGGCGCCGCCCAGCGTCGTGGCGGTCAATTTGGACGACCGCACGGTGATATCCGCGCGCGGTTCACTGTTTTTTTCAACCTGATTGAGCAACTCGAAATTGGCGCCCATCGACGTGAGTGCATCAAGAATGCCGGTCCGCGACAAATTCGTGCCGACGTTTTGCATCACCAGCTCGGAATTCGGCAGCAATGCGCCGGCGATGAGGAAAAACGCCGCGGCAGAAATATCCGCCGGAACATCAATATCGCAGGCTTGTAATTTTGTCGGACCAACAACCGCGGCCATCGCCGCGGAGGAGCGGATATTCGCGCCCATGTCGTGCAGCATCACTTCCGTGTGATCGCGCGAATGGTACGGTTCGGTCACACGAGTGACGCCGCGGGCAAACAGTCCTGCCAGTAAAATACAGGATTTCACCTGGGCACTGGCAATGGGCGAGGCAAAATCAATGGCGCGCAGTTGGCCACCACGAATTTTCAAAGGCGCCTTGTACTCGCTGCTGTCAATTTGCGCGCCCATCAATTCCAGCGGTTCAATGATTCGCCGCATGGGACGTTTTTGCAGCGAGGCATCGCCGCTGATGGTGGCGGTAAATTTCTGCGCCGCCAAAACACCGGCGAGCAAACGGATGGTCGTGCCCGAATTGCCGGCATCAAGCACTTTTTTTGGCGCTTGCAGACCGTCCATGCCAACGCCGTGGACAATGACGCCATCTTTAGCTTTATTGATTTTGACGCCCAGCGCGCGCAAGCACTCCAGCGTGCTGTGAACATCGGCAGCCGCCGATAATCCGGTTACCCGACACGGGCCATCGGAAATACTGCCCAAAATCAGAGCGCGATGCGAAATTGATTTATCACCAGGCAAATCGACTTTGCCTTGAAGCGAAGCTACAGGTTGCATAATTTTGTTTGCCATGTTATCCTCGTTTTCGACAATCGAAACCTTCGGCACGCAACAGTTCTATGGCGTTCACTTGATCCTGCTCAGAAGCAAATGCAAGTCTGAAGGTGCCTCCCTCATTTTCGCGAATCTTTAACACTTCCATATCTTTGATGTTAATTTTGTTTTCCGCCAGAATCGTTGCGATGGATGCAATAACACCCGGCCGGTCCACCGCCGTTACAGAGATTTCAAATTGCGGATTTAAAAAGCCTTTGGTGTCCGTTGGAATAGACAACCGACTGGCCGCCGCCTTGCCGAAATATTTTTCCAGTTCGCTGTCATTGGTCAGAATATCGCGCACCTTTTGCAGCTCTTTGATATACAGATCAATAAAAAGATGAATCATATCCGAGTTGGTGTCGCAGATCGATTCCCAGATGCCATACGGGCTGGAGGCGATGCGCGTCATATCGCGGAAACCGCCGGCTGCCATTTTGAGAAAATACTGGCTCTCTTCATTTTTGGCCGCCGCCAGATTCATCAACGCCAGCGCCGCCATTTGCGGCAGATGACTAACGGCCGCGGCGATTTCATCGTGCAGACGCGGCTGCATGATCAGCACCTTGGCGCCGATCAATTCAAGCATCTGCACCAACGCTTTCACTTTTGGCTGCGCGACGGGTTTATTTGGCGTGAGCACCCACGTGGCGTTTTCAAACAAAAAATGATCAGCCGCGCTCACACCCTTGAATTCAGAACCGGCCATGGGATGCCCGCCGATAAAATCACAATGCGGCGGCAAATGGATATTGGCCGATTCGACAATATGGCGTTTGATACTGCCGGCATCGGTGATCAACGCGCCGGGTTTGACCCACTCGCCCAGATCCTCCAACTGCTTGACAATAATATGAATTGGCGCGCACAGGAAAATCAGGTCCGCATCGGCAACGCCTTCTTTAAACTGCTCTCGGGTGAAACCTTCATCAATGGCGCCGCGCTGAAAGGCATTTTCCAGATTGCCGGGGCGATCAATACCGATGATTTTACCCTTGTATTTTTTGCCCTTTAGCGCCAGCCCAAACGATCCACCAATGAGGCCAACACCAACAATCGCAATGGTGTTGAAGCCTTTAAATTCTGTCATGACCACTCCTTAGTCGATTTTGCGTCCAATAGCCCATGCGATCATCCGCACCTCTTCCATCAGTCTGGCGAATTGTTGCGGATACAGGGATTGCGGACCATCCGACAGGGCATGATCCGGGTCATGATGCACTTCTATTGCCAAACCATCAGCGCCGGCTGCAACGGCAGCGCGGGCCATGGGCGCGACTTTATTTCGAATACCAGTACCGTGGCTGGGGTCTGCAACGATCGGCAGATGGCTAAGTTTCTTCACAACCGGTATGGCGGAAATATCGAATGTATTCCGCGTATACGTCTCAAACGTCCGAATGCCGCGCTCACAGAGGATGACCTGATAATTGCCGCCGGCCATAATGTATTCTGCCGACATCAACAATTCCTCGATGCGGGCCGACATGCCGCGTTTCAGAAATATCGGTTTACGGGTTTTTCCTAACTCTGTAAGTAGGGGAAAGTTTTGCATATTGCGCGCGCCGACTTGCAGAATATCGACATATTCCAAACAAACGTCAAGCTGATTCTCACGCATAATCTCGGTGATGGTCGGAATGTTAAACTCTGTCGAGGCGGCTTTCAGCAGCTTTAATCCCTCCACGCCCATGCCCTGGAAGGCATACGGCGAGGTTCGTGGCTTAAAGGCGCCGCCTCGCAACACCTTGGCCCCCGCATCTTTGACGGCTTTGGTTATCGTAAACAATTGTTCTTCACTTTCCACGGAGCACGGCCCGGCAATGACAGTCACCTGATCACCGCCAAAGGTCGCATCCCCCACTTTAATAATAGTGTCTTCAGCATGAAACGTCCGGCTGGCCAATTTGTACGGTTCGGATATTCGATGAACCTGGAACACCCCCTCCATCACTTCAAATTCACGTCGATCGACAGCGCCGACATCACCAATAGCGCCTAAAATGGTTCGCTGTGTGCCGTCAACACGATGAACCTCCAAACCAAATTCATGCAACTTTTCAGAAACATTATCAATTTGCTGAGCCGTTGCCTTTTCACTCATAACGATAACCACAGTACCACCTCTCTATACTAGTTAAGTGATGCGCACGTAAACCATGCGCGATTAAATATCTTCAAAGGATTGATATAAATGCTGCAATTTTTTTGATGATGATATGATGGCGGAATAAATTTCTCTGATATGCTGCTCCTGCAAGGGACCCGTATTTACTTTATTGAGTCTCTCAAAAATTTCTTCTTCCCGGTTCGTCGCGACAACACCAATACGGTTGTCAAATTTTTCCTGGGCAATTTTCAGGGCAATTTTTGCGCGTTTGTTTAAAAGATCCAAAAGTTGATTATCGAGAGCATCAATCTCCTGGCGGTATTTTTTTAAACTCATCTTACCATCCTCATATAAAAAAAAAGCCCACTCTTTATGCAAGTAGTGGGCGGTCAAAGCAGTTTATGGATGTAGTATACTCTGCTATGGCCTCCCGCTCTGGACAGCAAAATAATAAAAGTTGTAAAAATAAATAGAATTCATAGTTGTTTGAGCTGCTTATAAGAAGTGATTTGTTTTCAAGGCTAATATAAAGAAATTTTGTCAAAATTCAAGGTCTAATTTGATTTGTCCAATTCAAACGATGTAATTCTGTGGAATATTCCAAAGCACCATGAATTTTTTATAAAGATCATATTAATTTTGATCCGGCCTATAGATGACCGCATAATCATCAACTTCCGATACCTGCACACTCTCCACACTGATGCTGATTCGTTCATTCACATAGTCGTATAAATATTTTGCGATATGTTCCGACGTCGGATTCAGACGATCAAACGGCGGCACATCATTAATGACCTTGTGATCAAACTGCAAAACGCAGTCATCAATGTGCTTTTTCAGTTCGACGAGATCGACGACCATACCGTCTGCATCGACATCCGCGGCAGCGACCGTCACCTTGACCGTCCAATTGTGACCGTGAATGTTGGCGCACATCCCCGGATAATTCACCAGCCGATGCGCCGCTGAAAATTTCGAGGTGATGACGAGTTTATACATAGGTGCTCCTTCAGTTTAAAAAGCCAACCGAGGAGGCGTGCATCAGAATCGCTCGGCTCAGTTGGTTCATTTATACGAACCGTACACCAAAAGTGCATAACCATCCTTGGCATTTCAGTCAGCTTGAATTAATTTTTCATATACTCGATACGTTCGCACTTTTTTCATCCCCAGTTTCAGCACCGCATCCTTCATGGCGAAATTATCCTCGAGGATATAATTCGCTTCGACATAGACGTTCTGTTTTTGCAGGATATCGTAGATGGTCAAATACAACAGCGAATCGAGGCCGCGGCGTTGAAATTCCGGCACAATGCCGAGCGCCCAAAAGCGGAATTCATTTATTTTTTTCAGACGTCTCATCAACTTGAACAGACCGAATGGAAAAAGTCGGCCGTCCAAATCGTGCAAAATGGTATAAATTTCCGGCAGGACAATGAGGAATGCGATGGGCTCGCCCTTTGCTTCCAGGATCAAAATTAACTCGGGCCGCACAATATCCTTCAAATCGGCGGCGATTCCCTCCGCTTCATCCAGACTCACCGGAGCGACTCCCCAATTTCCGGCAACCGACCGGTTGTTGAGATCTAGAATGATGCGAACATCCTGCACCATGTTTTTCATATTGATGGGCCGAATAACCAGATCATATTTTTTAATCAACCGTTCCTTGTGCCGCAGAAATCGTTCGGGGATTACATAGTCCGCGACATGCACGCCAAACGCCTCCAGATCTTTTATTTTGCTAAATCCATGTGCGCTGAGCAGCTCATTATAATACGGCGGATTATAGGCGGCCATAATTCGCGGCGGCATGTGAAAAGAATCACAAATCAATCCCCAGTTTTGCGATTCGAAATTGATCGGGCCGCGGATGGCGCGCATGCCGCGCTGCCGCAACCAGTTTTCGCATTCGTGCAACAGTGCCGAGGCGACCTGCTGATCTTCATAACATTCAAACGAGCCCCAAAAACCAATATTGTCCTGCCAATAATTATTGAAATGCTCATCAATGAAAACCGCGGCACGGCCGAGACACTTGTCGACGTCCATAGCCAGAAAAAACTGAAACGGCGATGTGCGCAGCATCACATTTTTGGCGGCGGTAAATAGTTTCTTTTGCTCGCTGCGCAGCGGCGGAATCCACAAGGGATCGTGTTGATAAAGCTGATAAGGCAGATTGATAAAGTCATTCAACTGCTTTTGGTTTAACACCGGAACGATGTTCATACAACACTCGCATTTTTGGCGGGATAATTTTATAACTTAAACCGGCTGCCTCGACGTTTTCTGCGCGCATCTTGCCGCCTCCGGATTTCGGCTTGAACGCGTCACATACCGATTGTTGGCCTGTCGCGCCAGGTTAAAACAGGCTCCGGCAAAAGAGCCTGTTTCGTCTGATTTTTTGAGTCCAATTTTATTTCAGCAACGTCACCTTGCCGGTCGTGATTCGGTTTCCGGCCGTGAGCCGAAAAATATACAGTCCGCTCGATACCGCTTGTCCGGCGTCGTCCAAAGCGTTCCATTGAAACTCGTAATGACCCGGATGTTGTTGACCGGAGTAAAGGTTGCGAATTTTGGCGCCGCGGACATCGTAAATGTCGAGCGAGACGTTGTCCCTGCGATCCAGCGCATAACGAATCACCACATCGGCATTAAATGGATTGGGAAAAGCCGAATTCAACTCCAGGCTTTCGGGTGGCGACGAATCGTAACGGGACACATCTGTGGCGAGGTTGACTATCTCAACTTTTTTGCTGCACTGAAATCCGAACACGGTTTGGGTTTCAAGATAGAGATAATAGACCTTGTCCTTGTCGAGCTGCAAACCGGTGAGCACGGTTTTGCGATCCGAATCCGCTTCGGTGGCCCGGCTTTCATAATCAAACGGCCGTCGCGTGCCTGTGGCGTAGACCTCGTGCTGCAGATCGGCATCCGAAAAGATTTTTATCGCATAACTCTCCTGCGCCGCCCAGGCTTCATCCTCATAGGTCCAGGAGATCGACATCGCCGAATCGTTTATCGCTTCAGACTTGAGGGTATTGAGAACAGGCGCTTCGACCTGAAAATCGGTATTGGGTGGAATACGCAACATGGTACTGCTGCGCGTGCGGTTTTCCGGGATAAATTGCCCGCCGGTGGCGAGCCAGATTTTATGTCCTTCCCGAATTTCCGCCTGCGTATTGGGATCGTGCCGGTCGGGCG